>JALNXR010000041.1 GCA_023230265.1 Bacteroidales bacterium
GTATGGCAGGTGCATATGCACTGGGCAAACCTTCCAGCAGCGAACAACATTCCCGCAGAGTGGGAACCATTCTGAATATTAACTATACATATGACAGAAGATATTTCGCGGACTTTTCCGGTAAGATAGAGGGATCATCCAAATTTGGAAGTAACGACCGCACTGCCCCCTTCTGGTCAGCAGGTCTTGGATGGAATATGCACAATGAAACATTTTTAAGCAATATCCCTGCAGTTAATTCCCTGAGGTTGAGACTGTCATACGGAACTACAGGTTCTCAGAATTTTAGTTCTTTCCAGGCTCTTACAACTTATAAGTACTTTGGACAGGAGAATTACAAATTCTGGAACGGGGCATATATGCTGGGTCTGGGAAACCCGGACCTTTCATGGCAAAAAACTAAACATACGAATTTTGGAATTGAAGGCACTCTTTTCAACGGTCGTATCCGTTTTAATGCAGATTTCTATAACAAGTTAACAGAGGATCTTCTCACAGATATCAATCTCCCAACATCAGGAGGTTTCCCAAGCTTTAAAGCAAATATCGGCGAGGTGAGAAACAGAGGTATAGAGATAGATGCAAATGCTTTTATCATTAGAAATTCAGAAAAGAGAATAACCTGGTCTGTAGGAGGAAACCTTGCACACAATGTTAATAAAATCCTAAAAATTTCCAACGCCCTCGAGTTTCTTAATTCTGAACTTAGGGAAGATGCAGGACCTAATCCAAGTTTCCTTTATGAGGAGGGCCAATCCATGAACACAATTTTTGTTGTGCAGTCTCTTGGTATAGATCCGGCCACAGGACAGGAATTATTCATCAACAGATTGGGTGAAAGAGTCTACACATGGGACCCACAGGACAAAGTACCGTGTGGTGTAAACGAACCGAAAATATGGGGAAACCTGAGAACCATGTTTAGATACAGAAATATCACCCTAAATGCTACAATGTCATACAGGGTTGGCGGATACATCTATAACCAGAGTCTTGTGGACAAAGTTGAAAATATAAGCCTCTCCAGAGACGTGAATAATCCATGGGGAAATCTTGATAAAAGGGCACTTTATGAGCGTTGGCAAGAACCTGGTGATGTTGCAGGCTTTAAAAACATAAGAGATTTTAATGCCACTTATGCTTCATCCCGTTTTGTGATGAAAGAGAATGCAATAAACCTGAATTCCGTAAATCTTAATTACGAATTTGACAACGAATGGCTCAAAAAGAAGCTTAAAATGGATTATCTCTCTTTAGGTTTTTATGCAGAAGATGTATTCTATATCTCAACAATAAAACAAGAGCGCGGACTCTACTATCCTTTCGCAAGGAAATTTTCGCTCTCAATAACTGCAAGGTTTTAACGATAACAACCATTTAATTAAAGAGAATGAAGATGAAAAAAATATATTTCCTACTAATGATTGCAGCATTGTCACTCACATCCTGCAATAAATGGCTGGACATTCAACCTGAACTCGAAATTAGAAAAAATATAATATTTGAGAATGAACAGGGTTTTAAAGATGTCCTTACAGGTGCCTATATCAGAATGGCAACTCCATCTCTGTACGGATTGTACACAACCATGGTTCTTCCCGAGCTGCTTTCACAGCACTGGACTCCTGTATCAGGCACATTGTCAGCATATTTAAGTAGTTACGACTATGAACAGACAACCTGTAAAAGTATGTTCGAGACCATATGGCTTCAGTATTATCAGACAATACTGAATCTCAACTCAATACTGGAAGATATTGAAGCAAAGAGAGGGTCGTTTACAAACGGAAACTATGAACTTATTAAAGGGGAAGCTTTGGGACTTCGTGCTTTCCTTCATTTTGAAGTTTTGAGATTCTGGGGTACAGCTCCTTCAAAGATACTCATGTCTGATATAGCCATCCCTTATGTAAAAGAGGTAACAAAAGATCCTAACAAACTTCTGTCTAAAACATATCAGGAGGTCATTGATAATATTCTGGATGATTTAAATGCAGCTGAAGAACTTCTTTCAGAAGATCCTATTCTTGTCTATTCAAATGCCGTTCTGAATTCCCCGGCAACTATGGCCGGTATTGATAAAACCAAACCGTATCCTCAGGATGAATATCATTTTTTTAGACAGGTAAGGTTTAATTATTACGCAGTTAAGGCCACTAAAGCAAGATACTATCTCTGGTTGGGGGATAATTCAAATGCACTTGTAAATGCTATGGCTGTGATCGACGCAAAGAACAATGACGGGACTGCAAAATTCACCCTGGGAAATGAAACTGCGGCAAACAATGGCCAGCTTACATTCCCAACAGAACAAATATTCGCCGTTAGCAACACTCTCTCTACACAGACTCTTACATCGGTATTTTTCAACAATAACACTGCATATACCCAGAATGCAACTTATCTGAACACTGCATTTGAAAATACCGTTCATGCTTCTGATATCCGCTACCGGAACAACCGGCTTTTTGAGGTCAGGGTAATTCCATTGGCTGGGAATTTTAATTTCTTCAAGAAATACAACGACACAGACAGTAAAACAGCAGTTAAGGATATTCCCCTTATCAGGCTTTCTGAGATGTACTTTATTGCCACTGAATGTGGAGGAGAGAGCTATTTCCGTGATTACAGAATTGCCAGGGTGCTTGATATTTCTCTGGACGGTACATTGTCAACTCCTGAAGCGATAAAAGAGAGGCTCGAAAAAGAATACAGAAAAGAGTTCTATGGAGAAGGGCAAATGTTTTTCTTTTACAAACGCCTCAATTACAACAAACTAACATGGCCTACCGTGAAAGATATTGCTGAAACGGTTTATCAACTGCCATTACCTGAATCACAAACAATGTTCGAATAAACATTTCCAGATATGAAAATAAAAGCAATAAAATACAGCTTATCAATCCTCGCAATTATTGCAGGAATCTCATCCTGTCAGGAGAAAATTGTAAATAAATTTGAAGGAGAGAGTTCGCTCTTCTTTTTTAGAGGATCAAGCAACAGCAAAGGAGCACCTCAGACAGACAGTGTGTTTTACTCCTTTTTTCTGACCGAAAGTACCAAAAATGAAGATACAGTATGGGTTGACATTATGCTAACCGGATTGCCATCTGAATCAGACAGAGTGATTCCTGTTGTTCAGACCAGTGCTGCAGAGGCTGGTGCAGCTCAGGCAGGAGTTCATTATGTAGCATTCGACGATCCTGCATTTGCAAAGTATCTTGTTCTACCTGCAAACAGGGTTTCAGTTGCATTTCCTGTGATAGTAAAACGGACACCCGAAATGGAGAGTTCTGAGTTCAGACTTGATATGGAGCTTACATCCAACGATCACTTTATAGCAGGAATAAAAGATCGCACGAAGTATTCGGTCAAAATCACAGCAATGGCTGTCAAACCGGCTTTGTGGGATGTTCTAAACAGTTATCTCTCTATTTTCGGGCCATGGGGACAGGCTAAGATGAAGTTCATAATTGACTATGTTGAATACAGTGACTTTGACCAGGTTTTAACCTCTGATTACAGAATCTATCTGGCTCTCAAGGCAAAAGCAAAACTGGCTGAGTATGAGAAGGCTAATGGGCCACTTTATGAAGCAGACGGAGTTACAAGAGTTACATTTCCCTAAAACATAAAAGATTATGAAACATATACTTAAATATACATTTTCACTTATTCTGACAGTTTATCTTTTCGGTTGCATAAAAGACACGGGTAACTATGAATATCTCGATCCAAACGAGGTGGCACCGGTACTGGTTTCCGGAATAGAGGATACATACTCGGCAATTTCTTTGGAAAAGATGACCATTGATCCTCTTCTTGAAGGCGATGAGTCACTTTATGACTATGCCTGGTTTGCCTATCCCGCTACAATTGTCAGCACACAATGCGACACTCTGGGTAAAACCAAAAAGCTGGACTACACGGTGACATTGGCTTCAGGTACATACACTCTTGTATTCCGGGCCACAGACAAGATAAATAAAACATCTGTCTATAAAAGGAGCACACTCACTGTTTCCAGTATTTTCGGAATTGGTTATTATATAAACAACTACGAAAATGGCCGTACTGATGTCGATTTTATTGACAGAAACGGATTGGTAAATAATAATATTCTAAAAGAGATTAACGGAGAAGACCTGCCGGGGAAACCTATCCGTTCCACTTATATAATTAACAGATTTTCATATTATGTGACCAGCGGTGACGGAACAAAGACCAAAATGACATTCAAACCGGCTGTGCTTGTTTGTTCTGATGAGGATATGAGGATTTATCACGGAGAGAATATGCAACTTCTTAAAAATTGGGAAAATGCATTTCTTGAAACACCCGTTGTAAAAAAGCCTCAGGGAGTATGGGGACATTCTAACGGATTTATGTTAATGAATAATAACTCTGTTTCTTTTATTGACAACAACGGATCCAATGTGGGAGAGTTTGGATATCCCTACCCTGTAAATGATATGAAACTCAATTCCAAAGCTACCGTCATGTCCTCGTCGGTTCTGATGTATGATGACAATGCGGGCGAACTGGTGGGATATTATGCAAGAACCCATACACCTGTAAAAAACGCAGTAGTTAAAGCATCTCCTCTTACACTGGGCCCTGTTGGTGAGGCTTATTTCACTAACTGTGATCTGGTTTATATGGGAACTCAGTCTTATTATGCAAATGTCGCAGGCAGGAGTTATGTGATAGTCAAAGACAGAAGTACGAATGTTTACAAGCTTTGGCAAATAGGAGCAAGTAATATTCAGTACGGATACATTTACGACTATGGTGCAGGCGGATTGGTTATACCCTCATCTTTAGGCATTGTAAACGGTAAGGTATTCGCACTCAAAGGAGGATCAAGCACCGCCTTGAATACGGTAATTTATTACTCAACGGGGGACAACAAAGTCAGCTATTATAATCCTGCAAATCAGACTGAAATAAAAGATATCATTACCCTGCCGGCTGGTGAGGAGATAACTTATATCGAGCATCACTATGACTGGTATTTTAAAATTAATTCGTTTTCTGTGCTCTCAAATAAAAACGGAAACTGGATTTTACGCACCTATGATATGGTTGGAGAGACTCCTGAGGTTGCACTCCCGGAAAAAGCAACATATAATGGAACAGGATTGGCTAAGAACCTTATCTACCGCCACGCTAATACTTATATAACTTATTAGGAAGTCTGCAGATAAAAGCTTATTAATAATAAATTAATTAGAGAGGGTGCCGGAACTGGTGAAGTGAACCCCAAAAGTTAGACCAAAAACTTTTGGGGTTTTATCATGAAATATCCTTTTGAAGAAAGACTAAAGATTTTAAAATCATATTTGTCTGGATTGACATGCGAAGATATCACCGGCAAATATGGAGTAAACAAGAGTGATTTGTTTGTCTGGGTAGCTAGATATCAGAAATATGGAGATGATGGGCTAATGCGACATCCATATACACGAGCAAATTATGCTGTTCGCAAGCAAATTGTAAAAGAGCATTTAGAAGAATCAGTATCTTTGACAGAAATAAGTGCAAAACATGGTATAGCACGTTCTGCTGTAAGCCGGTGGTGCAAAATAGCCAGGGAGCAAGGATATCAGGCACTGTCGGAGTTCAAGCACAGAGGAAGACCGCCAAAAGATATGGGAAGACCAAAGAAGCAGGCACCACAAACAGAGATTGAGATCTTGCGTGAAAGAGTAAAAGATCTCGAAGCTGAGAATGCCTTGCTAAAAAAAGTGAAAGCCTTAGTCAAAGAAAGAGATGCCCGTCTCAAAAGGACTGGGCAGAAGCCATCCAGGGACTAAGGCGAGACTATGAGCTTGAGCGCCTTTTACGTCTCAAGGGGATGGCTCGTTCAACATATTATTATCACTCAAAAAGATTTGAACATTCTGATGGATATGAAGATGTTAGAGCTAAGATCATAGAGATTTTCAAGAAACATCGTCAACGGTATGGGTATCGTCGTATCACAGAAGAATTGCGCAATGATGGAACTCTTGTTAACCATAAGACAGTTCAGAAACTTATGGCTCAGATGGAGCTCAAAACAAAGAAGAAAAAGCCGCGCTACCGTTCATATAAGGGAGAGGTTGGGAAGATAGCCCCAAATGTATTAGGTAGAAACTTCAAAGCTGAAAAGCCTTACAAAAAGTGGGCTACGGACATCTCTCAGGTAAACATACATGAAAACAAAATATATCTTTCACCAATACTGGATATGTACAACGGTGAGATAGTATCATATGTCATATCTAATCGGCCAAGTCTGAGAATGGTCCTCAATACCGTACAGCGTGCAGTGAAACAAATTAATGTGCCGGAAGGCCTGATATTACACTCTGATCAGGGATGGCATTATCAGCAGCGAAAATATCAGAAACTATTGTCAGACAATCATATAATCCAAAGTATGTCCCGTAAAGGTAACTGTCTTGATAATGCAATGATTGAGAACTTCTTCGGACTTATGAAGAATGAATTGTTATATTTGCAGGAGTGGAAGTCAGTAGACCAGTTCGAGAAAGCGCTCCGTGCTTACATCCACTATTACAACTACGATCGTATCAAGTTGAGATTAAAAGGAAAGAGCCCGGTACAATACCGAACTCTTTACCAAAATACTTAATGTTAAACTGTCTAACTTTTGGGGTTCACCTCAATTGTTTTTGGACGCCCTCTTTAAAATATGATTTGATTCAAAAAGACCTATTTTGGCTGATAGCTTCTGGTATCAGGCTCAAGTCCCCAGTGAGGGTTGTAGCTGATTATTACATTGCTGATTCTGGCATTAAAAACAGGATCTGTCAAAGGCTTTGAAAATACCTGGGTGCCAATTTCATGCTCAATAACACTCTTACACCAGGGTTTCCCGGTATCGTAAAAATAACGCTTAAGATCAATAAACCTCTGATGAGAACCTACATTCATCTCTCTGCGCCGTTCCTTAAGGATCTCATAAAGCAATGCATCCTGACTTAACGATTCGCCTCCGGGAAGATCAGTTACCACACCGGTATATCTGTATTTACGCAAAAGATTTAAATCTTCAAGTGCATTGGCTGTATTGCCACTGCGAGCATATGCCTCTGCTCTCATCAGCAGAAGTTCGGGATATGTTATTCCATTGTTGACATTGTCAGCCATTTTATCCGTATTGCTTCTGTAGTAACTTTTTACCAGTTCGTTTCCACTGCCAACAAGATCCAGCATAAACAACTGGTATCTCTTGTCCGTTGCCGAATCAAAGAGGGCAATGAATTCATCAGAGGGGAGGTAATCCTCTCCGCTTGAGAAGGTGCCTACCCGGAAGAAGAGACTTTCACGATTATGCGATCGTTTAAAAGGCTCTGAACTATCCATTATTCCTTCCGGGAAATAACCAAGACTTAAGTAAACCTCTCTGCTCTCTCCGGGTTTAGGAGAAACTGTCTTTTCAATATATTGAAAATCATTCAGATTATAGATAAGTTTATCAACATCTCCGTTAACCCTTGAGAGAGATTCTCCCCAGGCTTGGTTTGCATATTGTAACATCTCACTCCAATTCCTCTGATACATGTAGTATTGAGCCAGCAGTGCCCTGACAGCTGTTTTGTTGGCCCGGCTTGGATTGGATACCTGTTCCGGAACATCACTCAATGCCTCTTCCAGATCGGTTTTGATAAATTCGAATATCTCTGTAGTTGTATGAAGATCAGGGTTGGAAACTACCGGAGAAGATGTAGTACGATAGGGCATTACTCTTGTATCGTTACTTCCTGTGGGATTCCACATAGGACCCCAGATGAAAACTCCGTTTAAATAACACCAGGCTCTTGCTGCTTTAGCCTGAGCGATAATCATTTGTCCCAGATCACTGTTATTTTCTTCATCTGAAAGTCCCTGCACACCGTCAATAACAGAATTAAAAACCGATATTGCTTTATAAAGATTGTCCCATATAACATCTTTCTCCATAGGATTTGTCACAGGATCATAAAAAACATATGCAGCGTACCTGTCCATATTAACTGCTCCCGGTGTAAACCGATTCTCTGAAAGAGCCTGAGTGATCTTATAATTGTCACCCAGGTATGCAAATCTGATCCCCCTGTTGCCATCCATAAATTGAAATTCAACAGTATTATCATTGTTCAATAGATTTTCAAAATCTGCCGCTTTTTCAGGAATAAGCTTCCCCATAGGTTTTACATCAAGAAAATTATCCATACATGAACCGAGAAGTAAAACCGCAGACAGCAACAATATTATTTTAGTATATTTCATAACTCTTTAAATTTTAGTTTTAGAATGTTATCTGAAGTCCGGCATGGAGTTCCCTGGGTAATGAAAAGCCTGTGTACGGTACCTCCGGATCGGTGTCAGTCTCTTTTGCGGTTACCAGGAAGAGATTTCTCCCCTGTACATATAATCTGGCTGATTTGATACCGATATTCTGAGTAAATTTCGGGCTCAGGTTATAACCTAGATTGACCTCCCTAAGCCTCAGGAAATTTGAACTTTTCACAAAGACATCGGCATATCGCATATAACCTGTAGTCATCCCATAATAAGTTGCTTTGGGGTATATGGTATTGTCTCCGGGCTCTTTCCATCTCTCTGCAATATGTCTGTTGGAATAGTTTGTTCCAAAAAAGCCGTCGGCACGATGTTTATATCCCAGTTTTGAAACAAACAGGAAGGAGAAATCCCAATCACCAAATGTAAATTTATTTGTAAGAGCAAGGTCAAATTTCGGCCTTGTCTGACCAAGGTAAACAACATCTTCTGCTGTTATATTATTCATAATCACCTCTTCACCATCCTTATTGTAAGCATAAGCCTGACATTCATCATCAAGCTTTGCAAACCTTGGACCCCACAGTCCAAAAGCTGAATACCCTGTAACAGGTATCCCTTCCAGGTAAGTGTAATTATAAGCAGCGGGTCTGGCTACATTGTAACTCTTAACAATATTATTATTGTACGAGAAAACATGAGTGAGACTCCATTTAAGAGGTGTTTTCCGAAGTATCTCAATGTCTGCTGAAAGCTCAACTCCTTTATTGACTATCCGGCCTGTATTGATAGTAAGGGAAGTATACCCTGTTGTCGGGTCTATGTTATCAGGAGCCAGCAAATCTGTACTGTTTTTGTAATAGTAATCCAGACTCATTTGCACCCTGTTCTTGAACATTGAGATATCCAAACCAGCATTTGTACTTGCAGTTTTCTCCCATCTTAACTGATCGTTTGGAGGAGAGAGTATTCTGTACTGGATACCTCCGGTATAATTGCTGTATGCACTAAACAGACCTCCATTTGTATCAATGGGGCCGATTATCAGGAATGGCCCCTGATTGAGTGCAATATTTCCGTTAATTCCGTAAGAACCCCTCAGATGCAACTTATCAATGAATCCTACATTAAAGAAGCTCTCGTCAGAAAGCATCCAGGTACCACCTACTGACCATAATGGTTTGTACCGGTATTTCTTATCAGTCCCGAAGAAGTTGGTAAGATCCAGTCTGACACTACCGCTTAAAATGTATTTATTGTTGAATTTATAGGATGCATTCCCGTAATAGGAGGAAAATCTGTTATCCATATACGATATTCCACCTTCTGTAGGGCTGAAGTTATCGTAAACAATTGCTGCAAAATTAACAAGGGTGCCGGAATAGTCACCGGCATTCCATCCCTTAATATCAAACGGAGAGAATGTGCCTGCTGTTGAGTTATAACCAACCCTTGTAGGTAAAGTGTTATTATCGTATGTCATTTGTCTTACCTCAAAACCTGCCAGCGCAGAGAGCTTATGTTTACCATTGGAAAAATCCCTGTTGAAATTCAGTTGAGCTCTTGCGGTCCATGTCTGGTTGTTATTCCGAATTTCATTCAGTATACCGCCTTCGGGAATAACATGATCTGTGTAGTTGATTATACTTGTACCATTGTTGTACCATTTTCTTGCATAAAATGAATCTTCTGAATAGAGCTGACGGCGGACATAGTTCCCTCTTTGCCAGTTACCGCCGATTTCTGCAATCAAACCTTCCACGATATTGACCCTTAAAAAGCCGCTTAATCTTGTCTGAAAATCCTGCGTATTATATGTCTCCTTGTTAAGATTTTCTATAAGGTTGTAATCCATATTTTTCAGACCCGGTACGAACGAATACTGATTCTGAATAAAAGAGACTACGCCGGGAAATGACACCGGATTTCCATTTTCATCCACAAAAGATGTATAAGGGGTAAACCTGGAAAATTCACCAAAGTTTAAAAGGTCGCTGCCATATTTCGGATTCAAGATTGGTGATTTATAAGTTGAATAATTCACATTCATGCTGACCGACAGGGATACCCGTTTGCTAAAATTCCAGTCGTTACGCATGTCAATTGTAAGTTTGTTATTTCCCGCATTCCTGAAATCCTCCCTTGTATTGGTAAGATTGGCAGCTATATTGTAAAGGTGATTATCCCCTCCTCCGGAAATCTGGAGGTTATGCTGATTAGTCATTTGTGAACGGAAAAGATGATCATCCACCTCCTTCAGAAAATTATTACCCCTCAATTTTTCAATCTCGGCAGATGCTTCTGTCTGGCTCATCTGTCCATTATCTGCCATCCACTGGTAATAGGGAGCGTTAATTGTCGGATAAAAACTTGGCATGTAATAAATTGGCAGTTCATTGTATAACTCCATCTGAACATCTATAAGATCGTTTACATCGGCAATCAGAAGATCTTTGGTTCTTGGTTGAGAATTTACAGAAAATGTACCCTTGTAAGAAACCCTGGTTTCACCTTGGACACCTTTGTTTGTCATTACAACAATTACACCGTTGGCAGCTCTTGCACCGTATATAGATGCAGCGACCGCATCCTTTAGTACTGTAATACTCTGAATGTTGTTGGGATTTATACCTTCAAGTACACCGTCTTTGTTTTGAAACAGCTCACCATCATGAAGAGATGCCTCTACAGGGAATCCGTCCACTACAATAAGAGGTGATTTTCCCGCGTTGAATGTTGATATTCCGCGGATTTCCAATCTACCCTCATTATCAAGCACTAATCCGGCAACCTGTCCTTCCAGTGCACTGGATAGGTTTGCAAGAGGTTTATTACTTATAGATGAAGATGTTACGCTTCCGTAAGAACCTGTAGCCCTGTCTGCTGAGATTGTTTGATAACCAGTCACTATCACCTGTTCAAGAGTAACCTGATCTGATTCCATCATAATAGGAATAGATGTTCTTCCTAAAACAGGGATTTCAATTGTCACTTTGCCTAAAAAAGTAAAGACTAGAGTTCTGTTTGCGGGGGTGCGTATTTCGTATACCCCTGAATCATTAGTCGTTGCATATGTTTTTTCACCCTTTATGTTCACAATAACTCCTGAAAGTCTTTCACCTGTCTCTTTCTCGGTTACTGTGCCCTTAACGGTTATAATTTCTCCTGTTGCTTTTGAGTACCAGGAAGCGGGTGCAAGAAGGATCTGACGATTATTCAGTTCAAACCAAATACCCGTATTCTTTAACATTTCTCCCAGAGCTACAGCCACTTCAAGAGATTTGGCATCAAGAGAAACGCGTTGGTTCAAATCAATAGTATTAGCATCGTAGAAAAAAGTATAGCTGCTGGCTTTTTGGATTTTCTCTAATGCTTCAGTCAGTGGTATATCTTTAAAAGTTACAGTTATTTTGTCTGATTGTCTTTGTGCGAGAAGTGTTGAAAATGTTAAAATTGCAAAAGAAAATGTGAATAATAACCGTAAGAAAAGATGCCTTGAGTAATTATCTCGTTTACATTTCATAACTTTGTTTAAGTTTTATGTTTTTAAATGCCTTGCGGATGTTTTGAAGACTCACCGCAAAGTTGTTTTTACTTAAAATTGAAGAAGTATTTCTTCAGAGCCGGAATCCCTAGCGTTTCCGGCTTTTTTTTATTAATATTCAGCGCATAAGCAGTTTTGTGTTAAGGTTTGACATCTATATAAAGTGTGTTATCTTCATCGAAATTGTATTCAATTGGAGAAATTCTGGAAATTAAGCGGATGACCTCTTCAAGGGTTTCATCTCTGATAGTGAAAGTATATGCGAAATCATGTTTTTTGGCTTCTTCGTTAAGCATAATCTCTACATCATACCATTTTGACAAATATCTTGCTACATATT
>JALNXR010000341.1 GCA_023230265.1 Bacteroidales bacterium
CTTTTGGCAAAGGCTGTTGCAGGAGAGGCAAATGTACCTTTCTTCTCAATTTCCGGATCAGATTTCGTTGAGATGTTTGTAGGAGTGGGTGCATCCAGAGTGAGGGATCTCTTCCGCCAGGCTAAGGAGAAGGCTCCCTGTATCGTATTTATTGACGAGATTGACGCAGTTGGGAGGGCAAGGAGTAAAAATGCGGGGTTTTCTTCCAATGATGAAAGAGAAAACACCCTCAACCAACTTCTCACAGAGATGGACGGATTCGGATCAAACTCAGGAGTCATTATTCTTGCAGCAACCAACCGTGCAGATATTCTGGACAAGGCACTTATGAGGGCAGGAAGGTTTGACAGGCAGATACATGTAGATCTCCCTGAATACAAGGAAAGGATTGAGATATTTGGTGTTCACCTTAAGAATCTCAAGCTGGTGGAGGGATTTAACATTGAGTTTCTGGCCAAGCAGACTCCGGGTTTTTCTGGTGCTGATATTGCTAATGTATGCAATGAGGCAGCACTGATCGCAGCCAGAAAGAATAAAGAATTTATTGATCGTCAGGATTTTCTGGATGCTGTTGACAGAATTGTCGGAGGTCTAGAAAAACGCAGCAAGATTATCTCCCCCGGTGAAAAAAGAACAATTGCGTACCACGAAGCCGGTCATGCCACGGTGAGCTGGATACTTCCACACGCAAATCCCCTGCTCAAGGTTACCATCATACCCAGGGGAAGAGCTCTGGGTGCTGCCTGGTATCTGCCAGAAGAGCGCCAGATCACAACCACAGAGCAGATGCTGGATGAGATGGCCGCGACCCTGGGAGGCAGGGCAGCAGAGGAGATTATTAACGGCACCATATCCACAGGTGCTCTAAGCGATCTTGAAAAGATTACAAAACAGGCCTATGCTATGGTATCCTACCTTGGCATGAGCGATAAGATAGGAAATCTTTCATTCTACGATTCAACAGAATCTTCTGGTTTTAACATTGGTAAACCCTACAGTGAAAAGACCGCAGAACTTATTGATAAAGAAGCAAAAAAACTTATTGACGACTCTTACGACACAGCCAAAAAGGTACTAAGGGAGAACATTGATGGATTTTCAAAACTGGCTGAACTTCTTCTGGAGAAGGAGGTTATCTTCTCGGAAGATCTGGAAAATATTTTTGGCAAGAGAGCCGGCAAACAGCCCCCGGGGCATAACGACGTAGAGAAGCCTCTTTAACTTACAAATGAGAAACACAATTATCAGAACACTCAGTGGAGTTGTATTCCTGTTGCTGGTAGTGGGTTCGCTGCTTTTGGGGCCTCTTTATACTCTTATTCTCTTTTCTCTGTTTGTGGTGATTATGACCTATGAGTATCTAAGTATCACCATTAAAGGCAAACTCTATGTGGCAAAAGTTTATGCACTGATCTCTGCACTTGTAATCTATTCTCTCCCATATCTTGTCACCATGCTGGGACTTGACACAGATTTGCTGATGCTTGCCGCAATACCTCCGGCATTTTTGTTTGTCTCGCTGCTTTATCCGGCAAAGAGTGGAGGTCAGGTTTACCATTCACACCCCTACCTGTTTCTTCCACTTATCTATATTGCACTCCCGTTTTCACTCACAACAGCAATTCTCTTTGACGGCCACGGGGATTACACTCCTTATTTATTGCTCGCAATTCTGATTTTTACATGGGCCTCTGATGTTGGAGCCTATATTTTTGGTCTGAGTTTCGGGCAGAAGAACGGACACAAACTATTCCCCTCTGTCTCTCCAAAGAAATCGTGGGAGGGTTTTGCAGGCGGTTTTATCTTTGCTCTGGCTGCAGCATTCGCTGTTCACCGCCTAGGGCTGATCAATTCCGGACTGATACATTTGTTTGCACTCTCAATCATAGTCAACATATCGGGGGTTTTTGGAGACCTGGTTGAATCCCAGCTTAAAAGAGAGTTTGACACAAAAGATTCAGGATCAATAATGCCCGGTCACGGAGGTTTACTGGACCGTTTCGACAGTACATTGATTTCATTTCCCACAGCTATTGCCTATATACTCATTTTCAACATTTCTTAACACACTGCCATGACGATTCACAAAGAGGGATACAGAATAATCACCACAAGTTTCCTGATTATTGCCATTCCCGTTACACTTCTGTTACTGTTTACCCCTTTGACCAAATATGCACTTCCGGTATCTCTTGCAGGAGTTGCTCTCTTTTTGTTTATAATGAGCTTTTTCAGATCACCAAGAAGGTATCCTGTAAGGCAGAACGGGTCTGTAATAGCCCCTGCAGACGGAAAAATTGTAATTGTCAAAGAGGTTTACGAGGGTGAATATTTTAAGGAAAAATGCATTCAGGTATCGGTTTTCATGAGTGTTCTGAACGTGCATGTCAACTGGTACCCCGTTGATGGCAAAATCAGATATTACAAATACCATCCGGGAAATTACCTGGTGGCAATGCATCCAAAATCGTCGGAATTAAATGAAAGGACATCAGTTGTGATTGAAAATGAGTATGGTAAGGTACTCTATAGACAAATTGCAGGAATTCTGGCCAGGAGAATTGTCTGTTATGCAAAAGAGGGAGATG
>JALNXR010000342.1 GCA_023230265.1 Bacteroidales bacterium
TGACGATTCCATCAAATTTTCGCTTTGGCAAAAACTCAACGAGTTGACTGAAAAGGTACTTTCCGCTATTCATGCATGTCTGGATTATATTCAGACTGCAAAGATGGAGAATCAATTCAAATCGACACGCGCTGTTTTTGCTTATAACTAATTGTATAACTATGTATTACAAAGAACTAATTTATTTTTCTTTGGACACTAGTGGTATGTTATATTAAAATCTCTCAATCAACACCGCTGCCCGTCCGAGGCAGATTATCCTACATTTGCACATCTTGAATCGCTGTCCTTGTGGGCATCTCTTTCCTCTTTCTCTCTCTCTAGCAGAAAGAGATTAGTCTTAATCAACACCCCTAGAGGTTTATCTTTTATCCCAATTTTTCCTTAAGACTTACTACTGCCACACTTTTTGTGCGATAACCTTGCAATGTGCTGATTTATTAATATATGCAAGGTTTTAGTGGAGATGGGCGGACTCGAACCGCCGTCCAAACAGACCATCCAAAGGCTTTCTACACGCTTATCCTGTTTTTGATTTTCGATCTCCGGCTGCCGGCAGGCAGGCCACCGGAGAGTTATCCTCTTTATCTTAATGCACCATAGAGGAGTGAGTGCAGGCATCCCTTTTTAATGATACCCCATATACCGCTGATAAAGGGAAAAAACTGCGGCGGGATACTCGTCTCCCCGGACCTGGTCCGGAGCGATTAAGCGTTTAAGCTTTGCTTAATTACGCAGCGAGTGCATAGTTGTTGTTGCCATTTGTAGGCTTGTGTCCCGGGATTTACGAGCCGGCCTCACCACGCTCGGCGTGCTTACCTTCCGATACAATCTGCTGTCAAAACCAAAACATCCCCGGAAAGTTTTGCAAAGTTATCAATAATATTCATTGTCAGTCTAAAAATAATCAGCCCTTAATGATTTATCAGCTCTTAATGATTATCTATGATCCTCTGCTGTGATAAATAAATAACAAAAAGAGTGCCGATAGGTTTCCGGGATAATGCGAAATCTGCTGTGATGAATTGAAATCCACTGTGATGAACCGAAATCTACTGTGATGAATCGAAATCCACTGTGATAAATTAAAAACCGCTACGATCTGAGCGAAGATTACCACAATAAGATATACGGAGAGATCATCTGCCACAGGCCGTCAAAGAAGGAGATCAAACCCAGAGCCATGATAATAATTCCAGAGATCCGGTTGATCATAAATAATTGTCTCAGTCTGAATCTGTTTCTAAAGGCACTTATAGATGTGCTTAGAACATACCACCAGAATGAAGCTCCCAGAAAAACACCTCCCAGAGTTGCAGATATTATCCTGCCTGCAGATCCGCTGTTAATCTCAAGACCTACAAATGCAAACATTCCCAGTATCAGAAACGCAGATCCCGGATTTGTTATAGTCATTGCAAGTGCATATAAGAAGTCTGTAAGATGTTTTTTGCTGCTGCCTTTAGGCATCCGGATCTGTTTAATAGGATTTGTAAAAAAAACTTTAACCCCTATCAGCATTACTACAAGTCCCCCGATCAGAAGTACATAGCTTTCATATGAGTTGACGAAATGCTGAATGTATGCAAGCCCCATAACGGCTATTCCTGCAAAAAACGTATCTGAAATTGCTGCCCCCAATCCGGTGATGAATCCGGAATTTCTCCCCTTGCTCAGAGTCTTTTGAACGCACAAAACTCCAAGCGGGCCAAGAGGGACAGAGGCTCCCACACCAACAATAAAACCTTTAATCAGACTCTCCAACATACAATCCGTATCTCAATAATAATTTAGGAACAGTATAATAATTCAGGAACAGTTTTGTGTTCAAAATTATAAATTTTTATCGATTTGCATATCTTTGTATAAGTAAGATGAGAGTAAGTTTTCATAATCTTAAATCTTAGTTGCATATTAACATTAATGAAATCAAGAAGAAAGTTTAATGAAATCAAAAATAAAGTCTGATATCTGGGCAGGAGTTATATTGTCTTCTATCCTTCTGACTCTCCCCTTTATATTACCGCACACAGGATTACTAATGCTGGTTGCCCTGCTGCCCTTACTTGAGGCAGAAAGGTTAATTACTGCACGTGGTATCAGAAGAGGGTGGATCTACCACTATTCTGCATTTTTACTTTGGAATTTATTTACAACCTACTGGATTTATAATGCCACATTGCCCGGAGCAATAGCTGCCGTGTTTCTGAATTCACTGCAGATGTCGCTCATATTCGGAGGTTTCAGATGGTTTAAAAGAAGAGTTTCGCCCTCTGTAGGTTATCTTTTTCTGGTGCTTGGGTGGCTTGCCTGGGAGCACTTCTATTTTGATGCTGAAATATCATGGCCATGGTTGGTTCTCGGGAATGGTTTTGCTACCACCATTAAAAATATCCAGTGGTATGAATACACCGGAACTCTTGGCGGCTCTCTTTGGATTCTGATGTCCAATGTGTTGCTTTTTAGGATATTGAGAGAGATGATTTTTCCTGATAATAACACAGCAGCTTTGGGCGTTGATGGAATTAATAAAGACAGAAAAAAGTTAACCAGAGGAAATCTGGCAGCTGTAGCCATGT
>JALNXR010000343.1 GCA_023230265.1 Bacteroidales bacterium
GGTGAACACCCAGAATCAGGATACAGAATTGTCTCCTTCAGGGAGGCTCCGTCAAAAGGTGTTCTCAGGGGTGAGGTCACAAATATTCAGGATGTACTCAACTCACTTTTGCCTACTCTAAAAGAGGTCCGGCAGGAGTGCGGATTTCCCATAGAGGATGTTTATGTGGGAATTGCAGGGCAGAACATCAAATGTATAACAACCCGCCACAGCAGAAACAGAAACCGTTCTGAAATTCTCATCTCAGAAAAGGAGGTTGAGGAGATGGTTCAGGAGATGTACAAAACCAGGGTAAATGCCGGAGAGCATATTCTACATGTACTTCCTCAGTCATACACCGTTGACGACAGTGTGGGTGTTAAACCTGCCGGGATGACCGGAACAAGGATCGAGGGTGACTTTAAACTCTTTATAGGAAAAACAAACTCTGTTGAGCATAGTAAGCTGGTTATTGACAGAGCAGGGCTCAAGCTTAGTGAGTTGATTCTTGAACCGGTTGCATCTGCCCGCGCCGTACTCACAGAGGATGAGATGGAACTGGGTGTTGCAATGATTGATATGGGGGGAGGAACGACCGATCTGCTGATCTATGAGGACAACATAATAAGACATGCTGCTGTTATACCTTTCGGAGGAAAATCCATAACCGAGGACCTGAGACATGGATGCAATGTCTCTTACATAAATGCTGAGCAGATGAAGATTCAGTATGGCTCATGCTACAGTGAATTTGCCCCGGAGAACAAGACTGTAATAATACCCGGAATCGGGGGAAGAGAATCCAGGGAGGTCTCTTTCAAACATATTGCCAGTATTATTGAGGCCAGGATTGAGGAGATAATCGAGGCAATAATGTATGAGATAGAAAATTCGGGATACCAGGAGAGAATACGGGCAGGCATAGTGATAACCGGAGGGGGGGCACAACTTGCAAACCTTTGTCAGTTTGTCACCTACAAGACCGGGCATATTGCAAGAATTGCTTCACCAAATAATAGTATTACCTTTGACAGTTGTGAGGGGATCTGCAAACCCAGCTTCTCTACAGCCGCAGGCTTGATTATCAACGGATTCGAGAGCGAGCAAAGGAGGGAGACACAGACAGAGGAGGAGGTTCTTACAGACACTCTCTTCCCGGAAGTTGAATCAGCCACAGTAATAATCGAAAGCGGCCAGAGGGCTGCCCGGCCCCAGAGCAAAGGCTCAAGAAAAGGGCTGAGGGAGATAGGTAAAGGTTTATTTGCAGATTTTTTCAGCAGCTCGGATGAGGCATGACAGAGATTAAAAAAGGAAATAACGGAATGAAGGAGTACTTACCTGTTGACTGGGAGGTAAATAATTCGCTTATAAAGGTTATAGGTGTTGGCGGAGGCGGATGCAACGCTGTGAACGAAATGTTCCGGCAGGGCATACAGAACGTCGACTTCATGATTTGCAACACAGACACACAGGTGTTGGCTATAAGTCCGGTCCCCGAAAAGCTCCAGCTTGGAAACGTTGTAACCAGAGGGCTGGGTGCAGGATGTAACCCCGAACAGGGAAAGAGGGCTGCCATGGAGTCCCTGGACCTTATAAGGGAAAAGCTTTCCGGACCCACAGAGATGATATTTATAACTGCCGGTATGGGTGGAGGTACGGGAACCGGAGCCTCCCCGGTTATTGCAAAACTTGCAAAGGAGATGGGAATTCTCACCGTGGCGGTAGTGACCCTCCCCTTCAGGGATGAGGGGAGTGAATTTCTCAAAAGAGCTGTGTTGGGAATCAGGGAGCTGGAAAAGTGTGTAGACAGTCTTCTTGTGATTGATAATCAGAAACTTTACAAAATATTCGGAGATCTTACGATCTTTGATGCATTTCCAAAGGCAGATGCCATTCTAAGCACTGCAGTAAAGGGTATCGCAGAGATAATTACCCGTCCCGGTTTTATTAATGTCGACTTTGCTGATGTCAGGATGGTTATGCACAACAGCGGAATGGCCCTTATGGGAAGTGGCACTGCCAAAGGGGAGACCAGAGCTATAGAGGCTGTGGAACAGGCCTTCTCCTCTCCTCTTCTCAACGACTTTGACCTTACAACTGCCAAGAGTGTGCTGGTAAATATCACTTCCGGAAGAGAGAAAGGGCTTACAATGGCTGAACTCTCTCAGATTATGGACTATATAAAATCATACACCGGGAACAATCCCGAAAACTTCAAAAGAGGAGTGGTTTGTGACGAATCAGCAGGAGACTCTATTTCCGTGACCGTGGTTGCCACAGGGTTTGATATGAATTCCCTTCCACAGATCTCCTTTGACGGGGATAAGATTGTTGAGTCGGTGGTTCTGGGTCAGGATACAGTAAAAGTTGAGATCCCTGAGAGGCCTGATCAGAATTACACCTCTTCCATAACGCCTGCACCTGCCCAGCCGGTTGTCAGAACACAGGCAGAAAGAGGTGAAAGCAGCATCAGAAAGGAGAAACCTGCACTTATTGTAGAATCCGGTGACAATATACTCGAACTGGAGAATCAGCCTGCATATATCAGAAAACAGATGAAGCTGAACAACAGGGAGGGATCCCTCCAGCCAAAACAG
>JALNXR010000344.1 GCA_023230265.1 Bacteroidales bacterium
TATTAATTTTCATCTTATTACTTTCCCCGCTGCACCTCTCCGGCATCCTGAGAACCAAAAGAATCTCCTTTTGGGTAGTCGTGTCTGCCACTTCGTACTCAAACCTGAATAGTCTATTTTCATTATTAGTTCTGCATGAGCCAAAGAGCAGAAGTGCAGCGATCAGAAACAGCAGTTTATTGTTTGTTGTTTTCGTTTCCACCTTTGGGATATTTCCTGAATTTTTTCTTCTTCTGAAATCTGGGTTTGTTGTTTTCATCAAATCTGGAAATACTTCCCTCTCCTGCAGCACTTTTGAATTCCTGAGACTTCTCACCGGAAGGTGCAGGATTTGCAATTTGGATTCCGGCGCTGTTTTGTTTAAGTATCTCGTTGACTTTGTCAAAACTTAAAGGAAAAGCATTGTTGATATTACCCTGTTCAAAAGAGAACCACATCGTACATTTTAGCAAGTCAACCTTTACCATGTATATTGGCCCTTCCGTTGTCTCCAGTGAATCTTTAACTACCGGCATTGAGGCCTGGGCATCTATGTAGGCAGATGCCTCATAATTTATGCAACATTTGAGTTTGCTGCACTGGCCGGCAAGTTTCTGAGGACTCAGGGATAGATCCTGACATCTGGCATACTGAGTTGTGATAGACTGGAAATCATTAATATACTTGGCGCAGCACAACTCCTGTCCACACACTCCTATACCTCCGATCAATCCCGCCTCCTGTCTTGCTCCGATCTGTTTCATCTCAATCCTTATCCTAAACTCCTCTGCAAAAATTTTTATCAGCTGTCTAAAGTCAACCCTTTCATCTGCAATGTAGTAGAAAATAGCTTTTGTACCGTCCCCCTGAAACTCCACATCGCCTATCTTCATGTTAAGTCCTAACGATGCAGCTATTTGCCTGGAGCGTATCATCGTTGTGTGTTCGCGGGAGATAGCCTCCTGCCATTTTTCTATGTCGTTGGGTTTTGCCTTGCGGTAGATCTTTTTGAATTCGTAATTCTCCGGGTCTGTATTATCCCTTTTAAGCTGGTTAAAAATAAGGGCTCCCGACAGTGTTACAATCCCTACATCGTGACCTGTTGCTGCTTCGACTGTCACAATATCTCCAACCTCCAGATTCTGACCTGAAAGATTCCGGTATATAGCTTTGCGTGTATTTTTGAATCTGACCTGGAAGAGATCTTTAATTCTCTCCTCGGGAATTCCCCTGAGCCAGTCAAAAACACTCAGCTTACAGCAACCCGGTTTATATACTATCTCTGTCTCTCCGGAGCTGTTGGTTACCCTTCCGCAGCCCCGTGAACAATCCTGAGTTTTCTTATCGGTATACATAATTATTGCAAAGATAGAAAAAAGCGGTTACCTAAATCTGCAAAGATAAATTTGGAATTCACATTCCTCTCTATATCAGCCATGGCTGTCGTCAGTGCTTTATAGATTAGTATGTAAAAAGAGGGTTTGAGTAGTGATGCCCATTTATCCACATCACTCTTTTGATAACCTGGAACATAGGATATCTCCTTCATACCCAGGCTTACCATGTAAACTCTTCTTATCAGTTGCAGAGTGTTGACACAGAACATTTTTTGTTTCTCCCTCCCGAGAGTGGCAATTTTTTCCCAGGTTGATATTATCAGTTGCAGATCAGATGAGAGCGCTCCGTTAATAAAACTTACAGCATAGTCATAATACTCTTCTCCCTCCTGCTCTGTTTTGATAAGCTCCTTTGCGACACTTATACTTCCTGAGGAGATTTTTGCCAAAATGAGTGCCTGATCTTTGTTAATAGCGAATTCTTTTTCAAGCCATTCTGCTGTAATTTCCTGCTCTACAGGCGGAACCTCAAATATGCGGCATCTGGAGAGGACAGTAGGAATTATTTTTTCCGGAGCTTTTGTCACAAGGAGTATAAAGGTTTCGTCCGGAGGTTCTTCCAGTGTTTTGAGCAATCTGTTTGCTGCCTCTTGGTTCATTCTTTCCGGAAGCCAGATGATCAAGTATTTAGCCCCATTTTCAAATGGTTTGAGACTAAGTTTTTTTATTATCAGATTCGCCTCATTTACCCCGATTATCCCCTGCTTGTTCTCAATCTCTATCTCCTGATACCAGGAGTTCTCGTCTATGTAATAGTCAGAAAGAAAAGATTTTCTAAAGGCAGAAATAAAGTGGTCAGAAACAGGTTTTTTATCTGCAGTAATCTTTTTGGTAGTGTTTACCGGAAAGGAGAAATGAAGATCCGGGTGAACCAATCCGGAAAATTTTTTACAGGATGGACAGCTGCCACAGGAGTCCTCCTCAGTGCGGAAACGGCAGGAGTTATACTGGGCGAGAGCTATCGCCAGGGAGAGGGCCCCGTATCCTCCTTTTTCACACAAAAGAGTCACCGGACTTATCTTGCCTTCCCGGGACAATTTGATAAGTCTGGATTTAAGCTCGGGCTGACCTGTTATTTCAGAAAATCTCATCAGGGATAAAATTAACTATAAATTATCATTTCACACTTTTCGCAATCAAATTCCAATCTTAGTTTTCTGCTGTTGTTCTCAAGGAAAAGAGCCTC
>JALNXR010000057.1 GCA_023230265.1 Bacteroidales bacterium
CTCTCTCTGTTCAGAGTTGAGGGAGTTTATTATTTCTGTCTGTTCCGAAAATCCCGGACATATAGGAGCCAGCCTTGGTGCAGTTGAACTTGCCGTTGCACTTCATTACGTATATGATACCCCCAAAGATAAAATTGTCTGGGATGTAGGTCATCAGGCTTATGCTCACAAAATCATCACAGGGAGAAGGGAGTCCTTCAAAAACAACAGAAAATACAAGGGTCTCAGTGGTTTTCCAAAAATGGCAGAGAGTGAGTATGATGCCTTTGGCGTAGGACACTCTTCAACCTCGATTTCAGCTGCACTGGGAATTGCTGTAGGAATGCAACTCAAGGGAGAGTGTAACAAAGTAGTAGCTGTAATCGGTGACGGAGCTCTCACAGGAGGTCTTGCATATGAAGGCTTGAACAACGCCGGAGCTTTAAAATCTGATATCCTGGTGATTCTCAACGATAACCAGATATCTATAGATCCCAATGTAGGGGCAATGCACAACTATCTTCTCAAAATCTCCACCTCGCCTGCATACAACCGTTTCAGAAACAAAATATGGAACACTATAGGCTCAGGCCGTTTAAGGAGAATTATCCAGAAGTTTATGTTCAGCACAAAAGCTGCTCTGTTTAAAAGCGGATCCTTATTTGAATCGTTGGGTTTCAGGTACTTTGGCGCAATAGACGGCAACGATATTAATCAACTGACAGTAACCCTCTCTAATCTTAAAAGTATTCCTGGCCCAAAGCTGCTTCATGTAATCACAAAAAAAGGAAAAGGATACGAACCGGCCGAAAAAGACCAGATTGTCTGGCATGCACCTGGAACTTTTGATAAGAGCACAGGAAAGAGAAACGGCAGCGGTTCATTTATAAGTAAATACCAGGATGTATTTGGAGAGACTCTGTTACGGCTGGCCCGTGAGAACTCCTCTGTCGTTGGAATTACACCGGCAATGCCAAGCGGATGCTCCATGAACATTCTAATGAATAAGTTGCCTTCCAGAGCATTTGATGTGGGAATTGCTGAACAGCACGCAGTGACCTTCTCAGCAGGGCTGGCTACCAAGGGGCTTCTCCCCTACTGCAATATCTACTCAAGCTTTATGCAGCGGGCCTATGATTCTGTAATCCACGACGTTGCTCTTCAAGATCTAAAGGTAATCTTCTGTCTGGACAGAAGCGGACTTGTAGGGGAGGATGGAGCAACACACCACGGAGTTTTTGATATCCCGGGATTCAGGTGCATACCTAATCTGACAATTATGGCCCCCATGAATGAGGAGGAACTCAGGGATATGCTCTACTCAGTGCAGTCTCAGGAGTACAGAGCAACAATTATCAGATATCCTAAAGGATATGGCACAGGATCCGACTGGAAGGGCGAGTTCAGAAAAATTGAATACGGTAAAGCCCGGATGCTGAGAGATGGTCATGGGATAGCTCTTCTTACAGCCGGTTCAGCCGGGAACAATGCAAAGGAGGCCGCAGAAGAGGCCGGGAAATCAGGTATCCAGGCAATGCACTGGGATATGCGCTTTATTAAACCTCTGGACGTAAATGCAATCGAACAATCTGTAAAACAATGCAGTCAAATTATAACAGTAGAGGACGGATCGGTAACGGGAGGACTCTATTCTGCAGTTTGTGAATATATTGCAACAAAAGGCCTAAGCACAAAAGTTACTGGTCTTGGTGTCCCTGACAGATTCATTGAGCAGGGTTCTGTAAAAGAACTTATTGCTGAATGCGGATATGACCGGGAGGGTATTTTAAAAACTATCATTGATGTCTCACAAAGATCAGTATAAATTCAACTTTCCGGGTGAGGATGACACATCCCGCCATCACAGAGGCCACAGATGGGCAGAAAAGGGGAACATGCCCGGCAGCAGGAGTGTGGATTATTCCAGACTAAAATTTCAAAAGGAGAGAAGGCATAAGAGGAGATTCTCCAGGCAGGAGAGCGACAGGATGGACTCTATTCTAACCCATCCGCTATGGGGGCTGCTCATATTTGTAGGAGTGATCTGGGCAATTTTCTTCTTTACCTTTAGACTGGGAGCCTATCCCCAGGGATGGATAGAGGCTCTCATGGACAGGGGAGCTCTATTTATCCAGAATAATATGTCAGCCGGGTGGATGAACGACTTTTTGAGCCAGGGTGTGATAATGGGGGTTGGCAGTGTTCTGGCTTTTCTACCTAACATTCTTATTCTGTTCTTCTTCCTTTCACTTCTGCAGGAGACTGAATATCTGCCCAGAGCAGCAACCTTGATGGATAAGTATATGCACAGGATAGGACTTCACGGCAGCTCCTTTATACCCCTGCTGATGGGATTCGGTTGCAATGTGCCGGCCATACTGGCTACAAGAACTATAAAAAGAAGGTATGACAGGATTCTGACAATGCTTATGATACCATACATACCATGCAGCGCCAGGATCCCGACCTTTCTCCTTTTTTCCGGCATTTTCTTCCCGGAGAACCAGGTTCTGGTACTTAGCCTGCTCTATTTTGGAGGTATTATAATAGGTATATTAATGGCTCTGTTGTTCAGAAAAATATTTTTCAACTTTGGAATCAGGGACTACTCCATCCCCCTGCCAATATACCGCTTTCCTTCACTCAGGAACTCTGCCAGAAGCATGTGGGATGCCGCCTGGGAATACCTTAAGAAGATAAGCACAGTGGTCCTTCTGGCAGTAATAATTGTCTGGGCGCTGGATTACTTCCCCATTAAAGACAAAGAAGAACCGGATCCTGAAAGAGTCTCCTACCTGGAACAGTTCGGAAAGGTTGTGGAGCCTGCCATGGCACCTTTGGGTTTTGACTGGAAAATGAGCGTCAGCCTGATAACCGGAATAACAGCAAAGGAGTTTATTATCAGCACACTTGGAGTTGTTTATCAGACCGGAGATGAGACAGCTCCGGGAGCAGAACCCAGCACATCTCTTATGAGCCGTATAAGGAATGAGAAGGTGTTCAATAAGGCCAATGCTCTCTCTTTCATGATTTTCGCCCTGCTATACATGCCTTGTGTGGCAACTGCATACACCATAAAAAAGGAGACCAGAACCTGGAAATGGGCACTCCTGTCAATTTTCTCAACCATTGCAGTAGCTTGGATTGCAGCGTTTTTAGCCTTCAGAATTGGATTACTACTTTTAGTCTGAAAATTTTTTTGGAGTTTAATCAAAAACCTATATCTTTGCAGTCCCTTAAATGGGATGATCTTTAACAAGATTGCCGATGTAGCTCAGTTGGCCAGAGCAGCTGATTTGTAATCAGCTGGTCGGGGGTTCGAATCCCTCCATCGGCTCAGAAACCAGATATTTGACATTATGTTTTTAGGGGAGATACCAAAGTGGCCAACTGGGGCAGACTGTAAATCTGCTGGCGTACGCCTTCGTAGGTTCGAATCCTGCTCTCCCCACTTTTTGTATTGCGGAAGTAGCTCAGTCGGTAGAGCATCAGCCTTCCAAGCTGAGGGTCGCGGGTTCGAACCTCGTCTTCCGCTCTGCGTAAGCCAGTGTAGCTCAGAGGTAGAGCGCTTCCTTGGTAAGGAAGAGGTCATGGGTTCAATTCCCATCACCGGCTCTGTCAGTTATTATTAATTCATCATAAATTAAACTCAATTATTATGGCAAAAGAAACTTTTAAAAGGGACAAGCCGCACGTAAACATCGGAACTATAGGTCACGTTGACCATGGGAAAACCACCCTGACCGCAGCTATCACTCAGGTACTTGCACGCAAGGGGCTTTCAGAAATCCGTTCATTCGACTCAATCGACAATGCACCCGAGGAGAAAGAACGCGGTATCACTATTAACACTTCACACGTTGAGTATCAGACAGAAACACGTCACTACGCACACGTAGACTGCCCGGGTCACGCTGACTATGTTAAGAACATGGTTACAGGTGCTGCCCAGATGGACGGTGCTATTCTGGTTGTGGCCGCAACTGACGGTCCTATGCCCCAGACACGTGAGCACATCCTGCTTGCCCGCCAGGTGAACGTTCCCAGAATAGTGGTTTTCCTCAACAAAGTTGACATTGTTGATGACCCTGAGATGATAGACCTCGTTGAAATGGAGGTTCGCGAACTCCTCTCATTCTATAAGTTTGATGGTGACAATGCTCCCGTTATCCGCGGCTCTGCTCTCGGAGCTCTCAACGGAGATGCACAATGGGAAGAAAAAGTAATGGAGCTCATGAACTCAGTTGACTCCTATATACCTATTCCTCCACGCGACAACGAAAAACCTTTTCTTATGCCTGTTGAGGATGTCTTCTCAATTACAGGACGCGGTACTGTTGCCACAGGCCGTATAGAGACAGGTGTTATTAAAACCGGTGAAGAGATACAGATCATCGGTCTGGGAGAAGAGCCCAGAAAATCAACAGTTACCGGAGTTGAAATGTTCCGCAAGATACTTGACAGAGGTGAGGCAGGCGACAACGTAGGTCTTCTTCTCCGTGGTATCGACAAAAAGGAGATCAAGAGAGGCCAGGTTATTGCAAGACCCGGAACCATTACTCCTCATAAGAGCTTCAAGGCTGAGATCTACGTACTTAAGAAAGACGAAGGTGGCCGTCACACTCCTTTCCACAATAAGTACCGTCCCCAGTTCTTTATCCGCACACTGGACATCACAGGAGAAATTCAGCTTCCTGAAGGAACCGATATGGTAATGCCGGGAGATAACGTAACTATTAAAGTGGATCTTATATACCCTGTTGCAATCAACAAAGGTCTCCAGTTCGCAATCCGTGAAGGTGGCAGGACAGTGGGTGCAGGACAGGTAATCGAGATTCTGGACTAATTAGAAATTGATCCTTATAACAGCTTAAAGGTCAGTCTCTTTTTTAAAGGGGGCTGACCTTAATAAAGGGGCATAGTTCAAGGGTAGAATAGCGGTCTCCAAAACCGTTGATGGGCGTTCGAATCGCTCTGCCCCTGCAATACCGGGGGTTACGACCCGGTAGTAATAATCCGGCCGGAACAATTCGCTTCCATTGTTAGGGCCGACAATTGTTAAAAGATGAACAAAATTAAATTGTACATTCAGGAGTCTTACACAGAACTGGTAAAGAAGGTAAGCTGGCCATCATGGTCTCAGCTTCAGAACTCTGCTATCGTAGTAATGGTTGCATCTCTGATTTTTGCACTGGTGATTTTTGCCATGGATATGGGGTTCCGCAATATTATGACCACTATTTACAAAATGCTGTATTAGATTTATGAGTGAAATTTCCAAAAAGTGGTATGTTGTCAGAGCCGCCGGAGGGAAAGAGAAAAAGGCCAAGGAGTACATAGAGAATGAGATCAAGAGATTGAATCTCGAAGATTATGTTTCACAGGTCCTGATTCCCACCGAAAAGGTTTTCCAGGTTAAAAACGGAAAGAAAGTTAGTATGGAACGAATTTTCTATCCCGGTTATATCCTGATAGAAGCGGCATTGACGGGAGAGATCCAGCATCTTATACGCAATCTCCCCCATGTTTCCGGTTTTTTGACTGAACGGGCAGGCAAGGACAAATCTCCCGTACCTCTCCGCCAGTCAGAGGTAAACCGTATCCTGGGCCGTGTAGACGAGCTCGCGGATATGGAGGAGGAAAATATCACCCCATTTATCATAGGTGAGGCTGTCAAGGTGATTGACGGTCCGTTCAACGGTTTCGACGGTACTGTGGAAGAGATTATTGAGGACAAGAAGAAGTTGAAGGTTATGGTAAAGATCTTTGGAAGGAAAACTCTACTGGAGTTAAATTTTGTTCAGGTAGTTAAAGAATAAATAATCAATACATTATGGCTAAAGAAGTTGCCGCACTCATTAAATTGCAGATTAAAGGCGGCGCAGCTAATCCCTCTCCGCCGGTAGGACCGGCCCTTGGTTCAAAGGGTGTTAACATAATGGACTTTTGCAAGCAGTTCAATGCACGTACACAGGACAAAGCCGGAAAGGTTTTACCTGTAATCATTACTGTTTACAGTGACAAGTCTTTTACTTTTATCGTTAAGCAACCCCCTGTGGCTATTCAGCTCAAAGAGGCTGCAAAGCTACAGTCAGGATCTGCCGAACCAAACCGTAAGAAGGTTGGCTCTGTTACCTGGGAACAAGTTCGTGCTATAGCCACTGATAAAATGCCCGACATGAATGCATTTACCCTTAGGTCAGCCATGGCAATGGTTGCAGGTACTGCAAGAAGCATGGGTATTACAGTGACCGGAACCTTCCCCGAAGATGTTAAATAATTAATCCTGCGAAAATGAGTAAGCTAACAAAAAATCAAAAAGTGGTCTATGCCAAGGTCGAACCGGGCAGGCAATACAAACTTGCAGACGCATGCACTCTGGTAAAAGAGACATCTTTCACCAAATTTGATGCGTCCGTAGATCTTGCCGTACGCCTGGGTGTTGACCCCCGCAAGGCTAACCAGATGGTACGCGGCGTTGTAACTCTTCCGCATGGAACAGGTAAAACGGTCCGTGTTCTGGTACTGTGTACACCGGATAAAGAGAACGAAGCCAAAGAGGCAGGAGCGGATTTCACAGGGCTGGATGACTATATCGAAAAGATAAAAGGCGGATGGACAGATGTGGATGTTATCATCTGTACACCCACTGTCATGGCAAAGATTGGTCCTATAGGAAGAATACTCGGCCCCAGAGGCCTTATGCCAAACCCTAAAACAGGCACCGTTACAATGGATATTGCTAATGCAGTCAGGGAGGTAAAGGCAGGTAAAATCGACTTTAAAGTTGATAAACAAGGAATTGTACACGCCAGTATAGGCAAGGTATCATTCTCTGCCCAACAACTCACAGAAAATGCACTGGAATTCATTAATACAGTGATCAAACTTAAGCCTCAGGCTCTTAAGGGGACATATGTGAAAAGTATCTTCATCTCCTCTACTATGAGCCCAGGCATTAATATCGATAGCAAAACTATAGGTGCTGCTGAATAAAAATATGTTTTATGAGAAAAGAAGAAAAAAGACAAATTATTGACAGTCTGGCAGCGCAATTAGAACAAACACCCAACTTTTATCTGACCGACATCTCCGGCCTCAATGCAGAGATTACTGCAAAGCTGCGCCGTGAATGCTTTGACAAACAGATAAAACTGGTTGTTGTTAAAAACACTTTGCTTCGTAAAGCACTTGAGACAAAAGAACTTGCAGATGCTCAACTTTTATTTCCGATTCTTGAAGGGCCATCTGCCGTTATGTTCTGTGAAGTGGCCAATGCGCCGGCTAAACTGATCAAATCATTTGGCACCCAGTACGGTAAACCGGTATTAAAAGGTGCCCTGGTTCAGGAATGTGCCTATGTAGGTGTAAATCAACTTGAAGCTCTTGTGAATATCAAATCACGCGAAGAGTTGATAGCCGATATCATAGCTCTGCTTCAATCACCTGCCAAAAATGTTATCTCTGCTTTGCAGTCAAATGCAGGAGGTAAAATCGCAGGTATTGTAGAGAGATTATCAGAAAAAGAATAAAATTATATAAACTACTAAACATTAATAATCATGGCAGATATTAAAAAATTTGCAGAAGAATTAGTTAACCTTTCTGTAAAAGAAGTTCAGGAATTGGCAAAAGTCCTCAAAGAGGAATATGGCATAGAGCCCGCTGCAGCTGCAGTTGCAGTTGCCGCACCGGCAGCAGGCGGAGCAGCTGCCGCTGAGGCAGAACAGACACAATTTGATGTAATTCTCACCTCACCCGGCCAGACTAAACTTCAGATCATAAAAGTTGTTAAGGAGATCACCGGCTTAGGACTCAAAGAGGCTAAAGAACTGGTAGATGCAGCTCCCAAAGCAGTTAAGGAGAAGGTTAGCAAAGCCGAAGCAGAACAAGTAAAAGCTCAATTAGAAGAGGCAGGCGGAGAAGTTGAAATTAAATAACTCCAAAATCCCGTTTTAATCGGGCAAACCATTTGGGTTTAGGGCCTTTTAAGGCTCTAAGCCTTTTTGTCGTTATTTTAGATTATTTTCAACCAATCCTGTAAAAATGTCGCAAAAAACTTATAATCAGCGGATTTCATTCGCGACTTCAAGAGCCCTCCTGGATTATCCCGATTTTCTGGAGGTTCAACTCAAGTCATTCAAGGATTTCTTCCAACTGGAAACCACACCTGAAAACCGTAAAAACGAAGGTCTTTACAAAGTTTTTCAGGAGATATTTCCAATCACAGATACCCGTAACAACTTCGTCCTTGAATTTATTGACTACTTCATAGACCCCCCCAGATACTCCATCGAGGAGTGCCTGGACAGAGGCCTGACATACAGCGTGCCGCTCAAGGCCAAGCTTAAACTCTACTGTACTGATCCGGAGCACGAAGATTTTGACACCGTTATCCAGGATGTTTTTCTTGGGACAATTCCATACATGACTCCAAGGGGTACATTTGTTATCAACGGATCAGAAAGGATAGTAGTTTCTCAGCTGCATCGCTCGCCTGGTGTATTCTTTGGGCAGAGTATACATGCCAACGGCACCAAGTTGTACTCAGCCAGGATCATACCCTTCAAGGGTTCCTGGATAGAGTTTGCAACCGACATAAACAATGTGATGTATGCCTACATTGACAGAAAGAAAAAACTGCCCGTCACAACTCTTCTCAGGGCTATTGGTTATGAGGGTGACAAGGACATACTTGATATATTCGGTCTGGCCAATGAAATAAAGGTTACATCCTCCAATCTCAAGAAGTGTATAGGCAGTAAACTTGCTGCCAGGGTTCTGAAAACCTGGATTGAAGATTTCGTGGATGAGGATACAGCGGAGGTCGTATCCATTGAGAGAAATGAAATTGTTCTTGACCGTGAAACAATTATTGAGGAAGAACATATTGAACAGATATTGGAATCCGGAGTTGAGACCATCCTGATTCACAAGGAGGGGGCCAATGTCAATGACTATGCAATTATCCACAACACACTCCAGAGAGATCAGTGTAACTCAGAAAAAGAGGCCGTATTCAACATCTACAGACAGCTAAGAAACTCCGAGGCTCCGGATGAGGCAACTGCAAGGGATGTGATAGATAAACTCTTCTTCTCGGACAAAAGATATGACCTGGGAGAGGTTGGAAGATACCGCCTCAATCACAAACTCAGTCTCAACACCCCTGTTGAGACAAGGGTGCTTACAAAAGCTGACATTATTGAGATAATCAGATATCTTATCCAGCTTATCAACTCAAAAGCAATAGTGGATGATATCGACCACCTGAGCAACAGAAGGATAAGAACAGTAGGCGAACAACTGGCCAACCAGTTCAGCGTTGGTCTTTCAAGGATGGCAAGGACAATCCGCGAGAGAATGAATGTGAGGGATAATGAAGTCTTCACACCTATCGACCTTATCAATGCAAAGACACTTTCATCTGTGATCAACTCATTCTTCGGAACCAGCCAGTTGTCACAATTTATGGACCAGACCAATCCTTTGGCCGAGATGACCCATAAAAGGCGTCTCTCCGCACTTGGCCCGGGAGGTCTTTCAAGGGACCGTGCCGGATTTGAGGTAAGGGACGTTCATTACACTCACTACGGGAGGCTCTGTCCCATAGAGACTCCGGAGGGACCGAACATCGGTCTTATCTCCTCTCTTTGTGTCTATGCAAAGATTAACGATCTGGGTTTCATTGAAACTCCCTACAGAAAGGTGGAGAGTGGAGTTGTGGATATGACAGCCAAAGGGTGCATATACATGAGTGCAGAAGAGGAAGAAGACAAGATGGTGGCACAGGCCAATGTTCACATTGACGAAAGCGGACTGATGACCGATGAGAGAATTAAATGCCGCTATGAAGCAGATTACCCTGTGGTAGGAAAGGAAGAAGTTCACTATGTGGATGTGTCGCCAAACCAGATAGCTTCCATTGCAGCATCACTAATACCTTTTCTGGAACATGACGATGCCAACCGTGCCCTTATGGGCTCAAACATGATGCGCCAGGCAGTTCCCCTTATCAGG
>JALNXR010000345.1 GCA_023230265.1 Bacteroidales bacterium
CTCTTACTAAATTTATTCCCAGGCTTTTGGCGTAATTTTCTCCCATAAGCATCACATTCAGATCTTTAATATTGAACAGAGAGATGATCAATCCGGTCAATACCAGCAAAGTCATTATCCATAGCTCTGATGGATCAAGACCGGTCAGACTGCCCATGGTCCATAGAACATAGGATTTGAGTGATGCAGAAGAGGAAAGGTACTGAAAAAGAGTTATTACGGCACTCAATGCACTTCCCAGCATTATTCCGAACACCAGAAGAGTAACATTGTCCCTGATCTTTTTTGAAACCAGCAGAATTATAAGTGTGACACCTGCAGCACCCGCCCATGCTGCCGCTGCAACACCGATGCTGGCAGCAAAAGTACCGGAGAGAGATAGCCCGAAAGAGGAGAAACCCATAATGAGCAGTGATACTCCAAGCCCTGAACCGGAGCTGATTCCCAGTACATAGGGATCTGCAAGGGGATTTCTGAAGAGAGTCTGCATCTGCAGTCCGCATACTGAGAGTGCCGTTCCTGCAAGAATTGCAGTTATGAGTTCAGGGATTCTCTTTCCGGCTATAATTGTCCTGACATATTCCGGCACCTCTTTCCCGGAGAAAAGGGCAAGTATATCTTTAAGAGGGATGGCTACAGATCCGAGTGAAAGGTCCATAACCGAGAAAAGGAGCAGAATAACTATAACTGCCAGATATTTAATTCTTATGTCACCCCTTTTGCGGACCATTCAGTTTCAATTAAACTTCTAAGATATACAAAAATGGAAAGCTTTAATTTTTATTTTGTAAATTTACGGAGTATAATTAATCAAAAAAATATATAATGAGACGAAAGATTGTTGCAGGAAACTGGAAAATGAACACAACAGTGGCTGAGGGTGAAACCCTGGTTAAAGAGCTGCTGGAACTTGTAGAGGAGTCGGATACAGCTGCTGAGGTTATTGTATGTCCTCCATTCACCCACCTTGACACAATAGGAAGGATGGTCAGAGCCAATTATGACGGCAAACAATATATTCAGCTGGGGGCACAAAATTGTGCAGGACAACCTTCCGGAGCCTTCACCGGAGAGGTGTCAGCGCTGATGCTTAAATCGTTGTCATGTAAATATGTTATAATAGGCCACTCAGAGCGGAGAGAATATTTTGGCGAAACAGGCAGCTCTCTGTTTCAGAAGTTAATCCTTGTGATCCAGAATGGAATGACTCCTATCTTTTGTGTGGGTGAGAAACTAAAAGACAGAGAGGAGAAAAGGGAATATGAGATTGTCGGAGATCAGATTAAAGAGGTTTTATACCAACTCAAGGGTGCTGATATGGAGAAGGTGATAATTGCATATGAACCGGTCTGGGCCATAGGCACGGGAAGAACTGCAACCAGTGAACAGGCAGAAGAGATGCATGCATTCATAAGAAAGATAGTATCCGATAAGTTTGGCAAACTCTCTCAGCAGATTCCCATACTCTACGGAGGGAGCTGCAAACCCTCGAATGCAGCGGAGCTATTCTCCAAATCCAATGTTGACGGAGGGCTTATCGGGGGAGCCTCACTCTCTTCAGAAGATTTTTTTAGAATAATTAAATCATTCTGATGAATTACATAGAGCTTTCTGTTGAAATAGAGCCGTTTACAGAGGACTATGCAGAGCAGATGATAGCTGCACTTGTAGATCTCCCCTTTGAGAGTTTTTCATTGGAAGACCCCTTTTTAAAGGCCTACATTCCTCAGGAAAGTTTTTCTGCCCAAAGGGTAAAAAGCCTTTTATCAGGCTTTGAGGGACAAGGTAAGACAAAGATAAAATACAGCTGTAATCTGATTCCGGAGAGAAACTGGAATGCACTATGGGAATCCAATTACACACCGGTTATTGTTGATAAAAGATGCAAGGTTAGGGCAAGTTTCCACAAAGGGCTTCCCAGAACAAAATATACAGTGCAGATTGATCCAAAGATGGCTTTCGGAACAGGGCATCATCAGACCACAAGATTGATGATTGAGGCTCTCCTGGATTGCAAAGTGAAAAACAAAAAGGTGATTGATGTAGGATGTGGAACCGGAGTGCTGGCAATACTTGCAGCAAAAATGGGAGCTGCACTCCCGGTACATGCGCTGGATATCGATCCTGTAGCTGTCGATTCGGCCATTGAGAACAGCCTCAGGAACAGAGTGGGACATAAGATCAGGTGTGTAAGGGGAGATGCTTCTGTAATACAATTCTCATCCTATGATCTTCTGCTTGCGAATATTAACCGCAATATAATACTGGAAGATATCTCTGTTTACAGCAGGGCTGCATTGGGTGGGGGCAGAGTGATCCTGAGCGGATTTCTTGTTCAGGACGAGTCGGCTATATTGAAAGCTGCAGAACAGGCGGGTCTTGAATTTCTCCATTCCGCCTCTCTGGAGGGATGGTCTGTCATGCTCTTTCAAAAGGGATCTGAGGTGCGTTAGTGATTGTAATATAAAATATTTATATTACCTTTGCATCCCTTTAAAAAGCGGGCATGGCGTAATTGGTAGCCGCGCCAGACTTAGGATCTGGTGCCGTAAGG
>JALNXR010000346.1 GCA_023230265.1 Bacteroidales bacterium
GGGAATGGATATCGTTCTTGGAAGGGGAAATGCAAACAAGGCCCTTGTAAGAATACTGCTACCTTTAATAAATGATGCCAAAGCATTGGTGTCGGAATTTGAAGGAGGAACACTAAGGAACGCAATACCCAGGGAATCTTTCGCAACAATAGCCGTTCCTGAAGGAAAAATTAGAAGTGCTAAAAAAATAGTTCAGAAACAATTCGCAGAATTGGCATCAGAACTGGCTGCACACGAACCTGGCCTTAAAATCACCCTTGAGGAGTGCAGAAAACCCGTTCGCACAATCGAGCCACAGGAGGCACTAAGGATTGTAAGATCAATATATGCCTGCCCTAACGGAGTTGAGAGAATGAGTGATGCAATGCCGGGACTGGTTGAAACATCAAACAATCTCGCCATTGTTAAGGTAAAAGGAGGCAAGGCAGAGGTTAAATGCCTGATGAGAAGCTCTGTTGATTCAGCAAAAGAGGCATACGCAGGAGTGCTGGCATCTGTCTTTGAACTGGCCGGTGCCGATGTTAAATTTTCCGGAGGGTATCCCGGATGGAAACCAAATATGGAATCCCCGATCCTTGGCACAATGAAATCGGTTTACAAAAAACTTTACGGCAAGGAGCCCAAGGTTATGGCGATACATGCAGGGTTGGAGTGCGGTATCCTTGGAGGCACATACCCCAGCTGGGACATGATATCATGCGGACCAACCATAAGATCTCCTCACTCACCGGACGAAAGGGTTAATATCGAAACTGTCGGAAAGTGGTGGAAATACGTTGTTGAAATATTAAAAGAGGCTCCGGCAAAGAAATAATTTGTCTAAATCGATTTAATTTATATCTTTGCAGCCCTTTTTATAAAATTATTAATTAAAACCAGAGTATGTTAAAACAGTACGAAACCGTTTTCATTGCAACTCCCGTTTTATCTGACATACAGATAAAGGAAGCGGTAAAAAAGTATCGTGACTTCATCTCTTCCAACGGAGGTGAGATTGTACACGAGGAGGACTGGGGCCTGAGAAAGCTGGCTTATCCCATTCAGAAAAAAACCACAGGATTTTACCATTTGATCGAGTTTAAGGCTGATCCTTCAATGATCGCCAAGCTTGAAATCCAGTATCGCCGCGACGAGCGGATCATTCGTTTTCTTACATTTGCAATGGATAAACATTCAGTTGCTTATGCAGAAAAGAAACGCGCAGGTAAAACAGAAACCAAAGAATCAAAGGAGGTATAATCATGGCAGCTCAGACTAACAACGAAATCCGTTATCTTAATCCTCCCACTGTTGAGGTTAAAAAGAAAAAATACTGCCGTTTTAAAAAGGCCGGTATTAAATATGTGGACTACAAAGACGCTGAATTTCTCAAGAGATTCCTGAACGAACAGGGCAAAATTCTTCCCCGCCGCCTTACAGGAACATCTTTGAAGTTTCAGAAAAAAGTTTCCCAGGCAGTTAAAAGGGCAAGACATCTGGCACTGCTGCCCTATGTTACAGATTTGTTGAAATAACCGTACAGGAGGATATTTTTATGGAGATTATATTAAAACAGGATGTTCCAAACCTTGGTCATAAAGATGACATCGTAACGGTTCGCAACGGATATGCAGCTAACTACCTTATTCCACAAGGATTTGCAATAATGGCCACCCCCTCTGCAAAGAAAGTGCACGCAGAGAACCTAAAGCAAAGAGCTCATAAAGAAGCTAAGATCAGAGAAGAAGCACAGGCTCTTGCTGCAAAACTTGAAGGAATTCAGGTTACACTTGCAACCAAAGTCAGCTCAACCGGAAAGATATTCGGATCAGTAAATAATATTCAGGTTGCAGAAGCTTTGGCAGCAAAGGGTTTCATCGTTGACAGAAGAGATATTGCAATAGAGGGTGAGTCAAACATCAAAGAGATTGGAATATACAACGCAACTGTGAAATGTCACAGAGAAATCAAAGCCAATATCAAAATTGAAATAATCGGGGAAGAGTAATATTTACCCGGAAAATTATTTGAATAATTAATTATTACTGTTACCTTTGTATGAGCACATTGTTAATAGTTAAACTTTAAACGAAATTATATGAAGAAAATTCTGACTTTAATCTTATTGTTGTCATCTGTTGCTACATATGCACAACAGACTGAGACAGCAGCCGAAAGCAAATACGGCCCGTTCCTGACCAATAAATTTTTCGACAACTGGTTCCTGTCTGTAGGCGGCGGTGCACAGGTATTTTTCGGTGAATTTGACGGAGAACTCGGACTGGGAGACAGAATAGCCCCGGCTTTTGATGTCTCTCTCGGCAAATGGATCACACCGGCAATCGGCCTTCGCGGACAGTTTGCAGGTCTTAAGGTAAAAGGTGCTGTTATGGGCCTCCAGGGAAGATACAGAGAGGGTGCAACCGGAACGGCAAATCTTTATGAAGAGAATTTCAGTATGTTCAATCTTCACGGAGATCTCCTCTGGAACATCTCCAACACAATTGCAGGCTACAATCCATCACGCTTCTGGTCATTCGTTCCGTTTGCAGGG
>JALNXR010000347.1 GCA_023230265.1 Bacteroidales bacterium
TTTCTTTCTCGTGCTTATTTTGAGCAGGCACGGCACTCAGCTTAAATCAATTCACGACATTCAGAGGAAATCCGTGGGGGGATATATGCTCCCGGTGGCGGTCTGGGTGACATTTTTTATTGCAGAGAGATACCAGAGTAAAATTATGTTTGTCCTTCCCATGCTGATACTGGCTGTCTGCGATCCTATGGCCGGAATTCTGGGGATGAATTTTAAAAGAAACAACAAAAAGATCCGGATATTTGGCCGTGAACTTCAAAAAACCTGGCTCGGCTCCGGTTCTTTTTTGGTCTCGGCATTTATTATCTCTGCGATAGCTCTCTATTTTAGCACAATGGATTTTAGTGTCAAAACCTTCTGGCTGGCTTTGAGCATAGCTGTAACCGGCACATTGGTGGAGATGCTTAGCTGGCGGGGAACGGACAATCTGTTTATTCCGCTCAGCGTTGTTTTGATGCTGATACTACTTATGTGATGCAGTTGATACTGGATTAATATTGTAGGAAAATACAGGTGTTTGTTAGCAAATTTTATAACCTATTGTAGCTGAGCCGTATAGACAGTTTTTCAAAAATTATAGTTTTTTGAAAAATTTGCACAACGCTTATATCCTGCACTTTACAAAATTTGCTAACATCTGTCACTTTTGACTGTTACCCTTAACCATTGATGTGGGGAACTTTAGCACGTGGTGAAGCACCTAACCATTCACGTGGGAAACTATAATGACCTCCTGGCAATTGTTTTCTTTAGGATAGAAACAATGGTTATTAAAGAAAATCAGCGGATTAAATCTGATATTACTGCAGAGGTTTTCATCCCGCTTCCGGTAAGGGGAATAACAATTATTTCATTTCTGTCAAGACGGGTTTTGTATTTATAAAGCGCAGCCACAGGGGCGGCGGAGGTGGGCTCGATATACAATCCCTGGCCGAAAGCGGCTTTTAGTGCTTCTTTAATTTCTGCATCACTCACCGTTACAACACCTCCGCCGCTCTCCCGTATTGCCTGAATTATCTGTTTGATCCTTATAGGTTCCCGGACTAGAATTCCCTCTGCCAGAGGTGATGCCACATCGTGAACAATTTCTGTCACTCCCTGATCAGCAGTTTGTTTTAAGCTCACATCATTAAAATTATTCTCTCCGTTTTCACTGCTAAGTACGACGTAATCTGAGTTATTTTTATTTGAAAAGACTTGATCATCAGGGAAATAATCTTTAAGAGGGGCACATCTGTCGCTCTGGACAGCAATTAGTTTTGGCATACGGTCAATCAGACCGGCATTAATCATCTCCCCAAGACCGATAAAAATTCCGATCAACAGAGTCCCATTCCCGACAGGCATAAAAATATAGTCGGGGACTCTCCAACCAAGTTGTTCCACAATCTCGTAAATGATTGTTTTAGTCCCGTGTATAAAGAGAGGATTCCATGCATGAGAAGCATAATAACTCTCCTGAGCTTTTTTTAATGCAGCTTCCGTACACTCTCCGCGACTTCCTTCAACAAGATGCAGTTTTGCCCCCAGCGCTCCGGCCTGTATCGATTTTCCCGAGGAATTACCGGCTGGCATAAATAGATTGGCGGTAATGGATGCCCTGCTGCAATATGCTGCTATAGAACAAGCTGCATTACCGGAAGAGTCTTCTGCAATCTCTTTTATTCCAAGCTCCCTGCATCTTGAGATCATTACAGCTGAGCCTCTGTCCTTGAAAGATCCTGTCGGAAGCAGGAATTCCATTTTTGCCAGAAAGTTCACTCCCTTATAATCAGCAGGAACCAGAGGGGTGAAACCTTCATTAAAGCTAATGACACCGGCAGGATTATCCAAAGGTAAAATCCCGGAGTACCGCCAAAGAGGTCTGCAATCAGAAAGAGACCTGCAATCAGAAAGAGGCTTGCATGCGGAAAGAGACTTGCTGTCAGACAGACTATCTCGCGGGAAAACCGGCTGGAATTCCAGGTCCAGATAATGTCCGCAATCACATCTCCACACAGGCTGATCAGCCGGAAATGACATACGGCAAGCCGGACATATATAGCTGTAGCTGATCATTATATATTAAGGTTTTCCCCTTCGCTTTTTGCAACGATCACAGCTCCGGTAACATCCCCCCAAACATTAACACCGGTGCGTATCATGTCGAGAGGCTGCTGAACTACAAGAACAAGTCCGATACCTTCCAGCGGAAGTCCAACTGCATTAAGCACTACGGCCAGCATTACAAGCCCGGCAAGAGGTATTCCTGCTGAACCAACGGCAGCCAGAAGACTGGTCAGGACTACAATTATCTGCTCTCCTAAAGTCAGTTCCACACCGTAAACCTGAGCAATGAATATTGCTGTCACACACTCAAAAAGGGCTGTTCCGTTCATATTGATTGTATTACCGAGAGGCAGGCAGAAACCCGCAATCTTTCTGGACACCCCTGTTTTTTCCTGAATATCCCTCAGATTTATAGGAAGAGAGGCTGCGGAGGTAGCTGTAAGCACAGAAGTGGT
>JALNXR010000043.1 GCA_023230265.1 Bacteroidales bacterium
GTTGACTGATTTCAGGACGGGACGTAGGTGTTAGCAAATTTTATAAAGTGCAGAATATGCGTGTTGTACATATTTTTCAAAAAACTATAGTTTTTGAAAAATTGCCTATACGGCTCAACAACAACGGTTTGTAAAATTTGCTAACATGTGGCATTTTTAGGCTGAAACACATAACCATTTATGTGGGGGACTTTTGTATGTCGCACTTTTGACTGTTACCTTTAACTCTTGATGTGGGAAACTTTATCAAACATATAGCACTTTTAGGCTAAGATCCATAACCATTTATGTGGCAAACTTTAGCATGTGGCTGAAATCCTTAACTCTTTTATGTGGGGAACTTTAGATAAAAAGTCAAGCATTTATTTGTCAGGTCTATACTAGCCAAGTCCATATCTGCCAGGCCTATTAGTCAGGTCCATATTTGTCAGGTTTATATTTATCAGATCCATAAAGATTTATTATTCATGTGTGTAGTTATATTAGTTAATTATTTAACTTTGTCCTAATTAATTCATAATTTAATACTGCCTTAACCAATTTATAATCAATACAATGAAAAAATTATTACTTTTTTCTGTTTTGGCCCTTTATGCCATTTTGTTCACTTCATGTGTGGAGAGTTCAAAAAAATATAAAGCACTGGTAGCCCAGATGGACTCGCTTGGTGTTGCTTCTGCTGCAAAAAATGCAGAGATTGAAGAGGTTTTCGCTACCCTCAACGAGGTTGAGGAGGGACTCAAATCTATACGGGAGGCAGAAAATCTTTTGGTGCTTCAGTCTCAGAAAGGGGGTGCAGAGGTTACAGCTACTTCACGGGAGAGACTCAAATCCGATGTGTCTGCTATTGGAGAGGCAATTTCCAATTACAAGAACCAGATTGACAAACTTAAGAGAGACAACCGTATACAATCTGACCAGTTTAAGAAACGTCTCGCTGCTATCACTCAGGAGCTGGAGGCAAAATCACAGCTTGTAGATGATCTGAGCAGGCAGCTTACAGAAAAAGAGACTCAGCTAAAGATTAAAACCCAGCAGATTGCAACTCTGGATCAGACTGTATCCAATCTGAGGGAAAATGTGGAATCACTGCAAAAGGAATCTACAACCCAGCAGGAGACTATCTCTGTACAGGATGTTAAGATCAACACAGCATTTTACATAACCGGGACAAAAGATGAGCTTGTTGCTGCAAACGTGATGTCAAAAGGAGGGCTGTTCCGTTCTGCAAAAATATCCTATCAGGCAGAACAATCTGCTTTTATTAAGATAGATATCCGGGAGGTCACAGATATAAAACTAAACACAAAAAAAGCAAAAGTACTCTCTGTTCATCCACAGGGGAGCTATACACTCGAACCTGATGAAACAGGAATGCTTGTGCTAAAGATATCAAATCCGGGCTCTTTCTGGGAACATACAAAATATCTTGTAATACAGAATCAGTAATATCCGGTATTTTGAAGTAAAGTCTGATATTGAATAGTATTGTCCAACATTGAAGAGTATAATGTCTTATCGAAGAGTATAATATCATGTTGGAGAGTATAATACCATACTGAGAATAAAATCCATCACATAGAAGCTATTTATGTCCAGAAACATCTCGTTGATTAACAAACCAATGATTGTCAGAATATTCGTGGCAGTAAGTGCCCTTCTGGCTTTTCAATCCTGCAACAATACCATGAATGAAAATCCCCTGCTGACAGAATCCTCAAATCCCTACACCGCACCGGCATTTGACAGGATCAGGAACGAACATTACAAACCAGCATTTGAACAGGCTCTTTCAGAAGCAAAAGCGGAAATTGAGGAAATTATATCTTCAAAAGAGGCTCCGACTTTTTCCAACACTGTGGAAGCTTTGGAGATGTCCGGAAGGAAACTTTCTAACGTCGCAGCTCTCTTTTTTGCACTTAACGAATCCAACACCGACTCCCTGATGCAGCAGATTGCGCTTGAGGTATCCCCTTTGCTGACAGAATACTCAAACGATATAATCCTCAATGAGAAGCTTTTTGAGAGAATTAAAGCCGTTTATGACAGCAAGGATTCTGCCGGACTTAATCCGGAGCAGTCCAGACTTCTTGAACTGTCATACCGTAATTTCTCAAGAAATGGAGCAAATCTCTCTCCATCAGACAAGGAGGAGTTCAGAAGGATCAACAGTGAGCTATCAAAGCTGGGACTAAAATTTGGCCAGAATGTCCTTGCAGCTACAAACAAATTTTTCCTTCATATCACAGACTCCTCTGATCTGGGAGGATTACCGGGTTTTGTAATAGAAACCGGAGCTATGGAGGCAAAAGAGAGATCTCTGAGCGGATGGGTATACACACTGCAGGCACCCAGTTTCGGACCGTTTATGCAATACAGCTCCAACCGCGCGCTCAGGGAGAAAATGTGGAGGGCGTACAATAGTAAATGTCTGAATGACGAATTTGACAATCAGAAAATAATCAAAGAGATAGTAAAGCTCAGGTTAAAAAGAGCCAATCTCCTGGGATATAAGACACATGCAGATTATGTGCTGTCAGAAAATATGGCAAAAAGTTCAGAAAGTGTTACAGCATTTCTTGGCAATCTGTTAGATAAATCTCTTCCCTATGGCAAAAAGGATTTGGAACAGATAAGGGTGTATGCAGCCAGGAACGGCTTTACCGGTGAGCTTATGCCCTGGGACTTTAGTTACTACTCAGAGAAGTACAAAAGTGAAAAGTTCTCACTTAACGACGAGATGCTTAAACCATATTTTGAGCTTTCAAACGTTGAGAAAGCAGTTTTTGATCTTGCCGGAAAACTTTACGGACTCAAGTTTACCCGGAACACATCAATACCTGTTTTCCACCCGGATGTAAAAGTTTTTGAGGTGACAGAGGAGAATGGTACATTTATCTCCCTGCTCTATGTGGATTATTTCCCCAGAGCCAGCAAAAGTGGAGGTGCATGGATGACTTCATTCAGAGAACAGTACATAATGGATTCGGTTGAATACAGACCTTTCGTAACACTGACTCTTAATTTTACAAAACCAACCGAATCCACTCCATCTCTACTTACATTCAATGAAGTTACCACTCTGCTTCACGAATTCGGACATGCACTTCACGGTATGCTGGCCCAAGGTTCCTACCCCTCTCTCACAGGAACCAGTGTGGTAAGGGATTTTGTCGAGCTCCCCTCCCAAATAATGGAAAACTGGGCAGTGGAACCTGAGTTTCTTTCCTCCTTTGCCAGACACTATAAGACAGGTGAAGTGATTCCTCAGGAGCTGATAGATAAAATTATCAGCGCAAGGAACTATCTGAGTGGTTATATGTCTGTAAGACAGCTCTCACTCGGAATCAATGATATGGCATGGCACACCATTTCTGACACCTCTGTTGCTGACATGATCAAAGTCGATGAATTTGAGCGCAAAGCAATTGAGAAGACACAACTTATGCCAATCATAGAAGGGACCTGCTTCTCTCCCTCGTTCGGACATATATTTGCCGGCGGGTACTCTGCAGGATATTACAGTTACAAGTGGGCTGAAGTGCTTGAAGCCGATGCCTTCTCACTCTTTAAGGAGAAGGGCGTTTTCAGCAGAGAGGTCGCTGCTTCATTCAGGGAAAATATTCTCTCGAAAGGTAACCTCCGGGATGCCGATGTGCTCTACAGAGCTTTCCGCGGCCGCGATCCCGAGCCGGATGCATTGCTTGTTAAACTGGGCATGAAATAGTGGTCATGAAATAAAAAGTCATTTGGACGCATAGACCGGAAAAGAGTCCACAAAAAAAGGACAGCTGAAATTAGCTGCCCTTTTTTTTATAAACGGAACAAACATGTTAGGCTGAAATCCATAACCATTTATGTGGGAAACTTTTGCATGTGGCATTTCCCTGATTAAGCACTGAACCAATCATTAATATTAACTGTATCAGCTAAGGAAAACATTGGCTCCCAAAAAGGGAGGAGACCCAACTCAGTTGGGGAGGATTTTCCGTGCTTATACAGTTAATATCGATGTCCGGGGAAAAAAGCTAGTAAACGATATCCATCTCATTAATCAGATGCTGAGCATTGGCATATTTGTCAATAACCCAGAGTACATACCTAATATCCACGGCAACAGTTTTGCAATAGCCTTCCTGGAAATAGATATCTCCTGACATTGACTCACGGTTACCGTCAAAAGCAAGACCTATCAGTTCCCCTTTGGCATTCATCACTGCACTACCGGAGTTCCCACCGGTAATATCATTGTCCGTCAGGAAGTTTATGTGCAATTTACCCTTTTCTCCCCATCTGCCCCAATCTCCTTTTTTAAGAAGATCCAAAACACCGGGTTTCATTGCAAATTCGTAATTGCGGGGATTGTTTTTCTCTTCAATTCCCTTTGACGTTGTCTGGTAATGGTAGTAAACAGCATCAGCAGGTTCAACCGGGCCAACCTCTCCGTAAGTAAGTCTCATTGTGGAGTTGGCATCAGGATAGATCAATTTTCCCTTCTCCATCTCCATCTCATACATCGCCCTCACATAGTTACCCCTGGCTGCAGAGAGATTCACCTTTGCTTCATCAAGAAGCCTGTCCTCTGTCTGATTGTAATCCCTTATCCTGATCGTTTCAATAATTTTTATAACCGGATCCTTTAAAATGTCGTCAAGAGGTCTCTTCTGAGAAAAGAAGCTGATGAACTTTGTTGAATCTCCAATAAAGCTGTTATCATAAATATAGTCAGTCAGTTTGTCGGTGTCACCGCCAAATGAGTCAAGCAGTTCGGAAAATTCTTTGTACCTGAATGATGCCGGCACCTCTTTTACATAAAAGGAGAGCATCTTCTTGAACAATTCCCTGTCGGCTCTGGGATCGCTTCCTCTGTAAAGTGGCAGAGCATGGACATATACCAGCTCCTCAAGTACCTTATCGCCTATCTTAACCGAATCCACACCCCTTCTTTTTAAAGTGGAGGCTGTTCCGTTGGTTCTCTGTGCAAGTCCGATATATTCAGCTCCCCTGACCATAGATTCCCTGAAATACTCTCTGTGCCTTGTGATACCGGCCTTAATTTTGTACCCCTTTTCCAGATCCTCCAGAATGGTACCATACTTTTTGCTTCTTGCGGGATCTGATGAAATCCAGGCAGCCAGCTCACGCTCCTTTGCCTTTAAAACCTCCTCTACATTGTATCTCTCCAGGCAGATATTCTCCCACTTTGCGTAATCTGTATAGTTGCTTATACCAAAATATTTATCAGCATATTTTAGTCTGATAGCAGGATCCATCTCCATATACTTCTCCCATACATCCAGTTTTGCCCTTCTTACAGAGTATACTACCGGGTTGAGAATCTCAAACTTCTCCTTCATCTCAAAAGATGACATATATCTGTTGGTTGAACCCGGATAACCCAGGATCATAGTGAAATCATCCTTTTTGTAGCCCTTAGCAGAGACTTTAAGATACCTTCCCGCGTTTAGAGGTACATTATCCGGAGAGTAGTCTGCAGGCTTTCCGTCTTTGTCTGCATATATCCTGTAGATGGCAAAATCTCCCTTGTGCTGTGGCCATCCCCAGTTATCAGTCTCTCCGCCAAAAGCACCCACAGAAACAGGAGGGGCTCCTACCAGCCTGACATCCTTATATGTTTCATAGTAATAGAGGTAATACTTACTGCCCCTCCAAAGTCCGGAGAGAAAAAGTTCATAGGGTGTGCCTTTGTATCTCTCTTCAAGTATCCCGGAAACTTTGTTCATAAAGAAAAGTCCCCTGGGACCTGCTTTGTCCAGAGAATCAATAACAGCCTTTGTCTCTTCGGTTACATCCAACACCTTTCTTAAGAATGTGACCGTTTTACCTTTGATATTGATCTCCTGATCCCTGTTCATAGCCCAGAAACCATCCTCCAGGTAGTTCTTCTCGGGAGTGCTAAGAGCATGAACATCTCCGTAAGCACAGTGATGGTTTGTAATCATCAGCCCTTCCGGAGAGATTATACTGCCGCTGCAGCTTCCGCCGTCAATTGCTATAATTGCATCTGAGAGAGCTCCCCTCTCGTTGTTGTATAACTCGTTTGCTTTGAGCTTAAGCCCTTTGCTCTTCATGTGGGTGTAGAACTGCTTGTCCAGCATCTTTACCAGCCACATACCTTCATCTGCCCTAGAATAGGAGAGTGTGATAAACAAAAGGAGTGCTATGGATATTAATTTTTTCATACTAATTCGTCTGTTTTTATCTTTTTACTTAATTTAAATATTTATAGACCTGATTTTGATCTAATCTTAATATTATCTAAATCTGATTTATATGAACATTAACCTTATCTGATATATAAATCAATTGTTGTACCGGAATCTACCTGGTTCCGTAATAAAGAGTCAGCCGGTTGCCGCTATTATAGATTTTCTGAGCAAGTTTCTGAATATCTTTGGAAGTGACCTTTTCAACATTCTGCTCCTCATTTTCATAGATATCAAATCCTTCTCTAATCAGGTGTTTGAAACGTCCGAACCAGTAGTCTGATTTCTTCTCCCTGGTACTGTAGTTCTTCTTTGTATACAGCAGTGCATTCTTTATCTCTTCCTGCACCGGACCGTTCTTTGCAAGATCTTCTATCTCCTCGTCCACAGCTTTGATAAGAATATCCTTGAGAGTGGGATCGGTTTCAAATTCAATTAGCAGATCGGCTCTGCTTTCAGGAGAGGAGTAAATTTCTCCGGAGACTCCCACATGGTAGGTACCCCCTTTATCCTCTCTTATGCTTTTGATATATCTTTCTGAAAGCAGATATCTCAGAAGATACATCGTAAGTGAGTTCTTCTGGTTATACTTAAGATCTGTGTGGTAATTTACACTTATTTGGGCTTTTGGTGTTCTCAGAGCATCATCATAGAAAAAGAACTGATCAACTCCTTTCTTTAAGCGGACACCTCTGTCGGTATATTTTTCCTGCTTATTTAATGAGGGAAGGGATCCCAGATATTTTTTCACAAGCTCTTTAATCTCTTCATCACTCTGGGGGCCGGAGATAAAGAATTTAAAATCAGAAGCATCTGCAAACCTCTCTCTTATGATTTTGTTAAGTTCCTGATAAGTGGCTTTTTCAAGATCTTCCGGAGATGCACTCATTTTATATATGTTTCCACTGTACAGGAAATATTGCGAGCTATCTCTGTATTGAGAATATCTGGAATCTTTGTTTTTTTCTATTGCCTCTTTTTGCCGTTTGATGACAAGATCAAAATTCTCCTTGCTGATCTGAGCATCGGTAAAATACATATAAAGCATCCTGAACAGGGTTTCAGTCTCTGAAACATTAGATCCTCCGGAAAGAGATTCAGAATTAAGTCCTATGCCGCCGGTGAGGGATGCATCTTTTGATGTCAGATATTGTTTGAGCTCCTTGTCGGTTACTCCGCCGTAAGAGAAATACCTTGAGGATGTCGACAGAAGTTTTGCAGATGGAAGCCTGCTCTCATCAAGCTTTGAAATTCCCCCTTTACTCTCGGCAGTCATATAAAACCTTGCATTCGGTTCGCTGTTCCTGTACCAATAAATTTTCACACCATTTGCAAGTTTCCACTCTTTAAAACCGTATTTATCCCAGCTCTTTTCTGACACTATACCGGAACCTTTCAGATCACCCTTGATAATTGGCTCTTTTACAGAAAGTTTGCTTTCATATGGCTCTGTCTCAAAATCTTTCATTTCGTTCACAAGAGTCATTACCTCTTCTTCTGATGGCATTTTTGACTTTTCACTCTCAGGACCGGAGACAAGTATCACCCGGTTTTTGTCAGGGAAAATCGTTTTAATTGCAGCGTTGACATCTTCAAGAGTTACCTTATCCAGAATCCGGCTTTTAACATCATACAAATCTTTGATAGTAGTAAGCGGATCACCCATGGTAAAATGCTCTACAATCAGATCTACATGATCGGCATTCTTTAGGTTGTTAATCTTGGAAATATCTCTCTTATGTTTGATTTCAATCGCCTTTTTTGCCATTTCAAAGTCATGCTGATCGAATCCCCACTCTTTAACTCTTTCAACTTCTGACAATATTCCTTTTATAGCTTTAAGAAAGTCTGTTCCGTCAGGAGATACAGTCAGTTGCAACAAATTGAGATTTGCCACTCCCCCAAGATTAACAGCGGCTGATGTTTTAAAGGGAGGATTCTCCCCGTCCTTTACTTTATCCAGCTTTGCCTGAAACATTTTTGACAATAAATCTGACACAACCGATTCATATATCGGTTTGATGGTGAGCCTCTCTTCCGGAGCAGGACCGTTTCTTTTATAAACCAGTTTTACAGCTGATGCTTTGGTTTCATAGTCTGTAACAATTCCGTAAACCGGTTCTTTGTGTTCAGGAACAGGGAATACCTCTTTTGGAGAAGGATTTACAGCTTTTGGAATGGAAGAGAATCTCTCTTTTATCTTCTTCTCAAGCTGATCAACATCAAAATCTCCTACAAGTACAACTGCCTGCATATCGGGCCTGTACCATTTATGGTAGAAGTCCACAAGTGTAGCCGGCTTAAAGGTATCAATCACCTCTTTGGTTCCTATGACAGTGGTTTCACCAAATTTTGAATTTTTGTAAATAAATGAGTTTGATTTTATTGTCATTCTGGAACGGCTGTTGTCGCTCAGTCTCCACTCCTCTCTGATAACGCCCCTCTCCTTATCAATCTCCTGGGGGTCGCAGGTGATGTAATATGACCAGTCATGAATTGCAAGTAAAACCGAGTCGATTATACTCTCCCTGATAAGGGGGACATCTGAGATGTTATAAACGGTCCTTTCTCTTGAAGTGTAAGCGTTTACATTGTATCCGAAACGGACACCGATTTTACCAAGATAATTGAGCATATCCTTACCGGGGAAATTTTTTGTTCCGTTAAACGCCATATGCTCCAGAAAGTGAGCCAGTCCGTTCTGTTCAGGAGTCTCCTGGTGAGCACCTACATTGTGTACAATAAAAAACTCGCCTCTTTGGGCCGGAGTTGAATTTTTCTTAATAAAGTAGGTCATACCGTTTTCAAGCTTTCCTACCCTTACTGATTCATCTACAGGAAGTTTCTCTTTTAAATCAACTGTTTGTCCTCTCAAAGGTAGAGAGAGCAGAAAAACAGCTGCAATCAGGTAAATTTTGTTCATTTTTGTGATTTTGTGTGGTTATTGTATATTGACTAGTAAAATAAATACTAAAAATATTACAAAAATAGCTATTTTTGCGAGGCAAGAGTAAAAATATTTCTTAAAATTTATCCAACTACTTAATAATGTTAACAAAAAGGGTTTTAAATGAAAAAATTTAAAAAAAACTGGCTCCGCCATTTAATACAATGGGGAGCACTTCTCGCAATCATTATCTTCCTCACTAAGGTTTTCGGAACTCAGAACGCAGATCCGGAAGCATATTGCCCGTTCGGAGGACTTCAGACACTGGGAACATATCTGGTTGCAGGTTCTATGGCATGCAGTATGACTATGACCCAGATTATGATGGGTGTCGTACTTGCTATTGCTGTTATTCTCTTCAGTAAACTGTTCTGCGGTTATTTATGCCCTCTTGGATGGGGCAGTGAGTACCTTGACAAGCTCAGAGCCAAAATGAAGATTAAATCATTGGTGATCAAGAATGGTTCCATCGCCGACAGATTTTTAAGATTATTCAAGTATGTCCTTCTCTTTATAATCTTCTACTACACAATTAACGACTCAGAGCTTTTCTGCAAAAATTTTGACCCTTACTATGCAGCAGCAACCGGATTTAAAGGTGAGCTTACATTGTGGATGGCAATCGCAGCTTTTGCGGTATTCATTTTCGGCAACTTCTTTATAAAAATGTTCTGGTGCAAATATATCTGCCCACTGGGTGGTCTCAGCAACATTTTTAAATTTTCAATCACCTTTGTAGTCCTTGTAGGCGTTTATGCTGCCCTCAACTACAGCGGTCTGGCTGTTTCCTGGGTATGGCTTCTTGCAGCTGCCTGCTTAATCGGATACATATGGGAGGCAATTTACCTGGAAGCTAAAGCATTCCCTCTTCTCAAGGTACACAGGGATACAGAAGCCTGCAACAATTGCGGTCTTTGCCCCAAAAGATGCCCCTACAGCATCAATGTTGACAAAGTTGAAACTGTTAAACATATTGACTGTACTCTTTGCGGAGAGTGTATATCTGTCTGCAAACAGAATGCTCTTACTTTTGGTAAAAAGAAGAGCTTCAGATGGCTTCCTGCAATACTCACAGTTGTTCTGATGGTTTTGGCATTCTTCCTGGGATCAAAATGGGAACTTGCTACTATCGATGTAAAATGGGGAGATGAAGCTAAACAGGAAGTTCTGCAAAAGACAACTGTTGAGGGTCTCCGTTCTGTAAAATGCTACGGAAGTTCAATGGCTTTCAAGGCTCAGCTTGAGAAAATTCCTGGTATCTACAGGGTTGCCACATATGTCAAACATCACACTGTAGAAATCTTTTACGACCCTTCTGAAACAACCCCTGAAAAGATCAATGAAGCAATATATGTTCCTGCAAAATTCAAGATCAACCCTCCTAGTGCAGATGTTGAGCAGATTAAGGTAATCACTATCTATACAGAAAAAATGTATGATAAACTCGATCCGAATTATCTTGGAATACAGTTCCGCCTCTCAGGAAGGAAGTATTACGGAATTGAGACAGAATACTCCTGTCCTCTTACCGTCAGACTTTACATGGATATTACCGAACCTATTGATAAGGATTTTCTGGAGCAGACAGTTGAGATGAAAGAACTGGAGATGCCTGTTCATGGTGGAGGCGTTAATATAGTTAAGGTGGATTATGAATTTATCAGCCTGTCCGACCAGGTAGATACTGTGACAAGAAGAGAGTTCCTCGAAAGACAGTTTAATGCTTACTCCAGAAGCTACAAGAAGAATATGGAGCAATGGGGTGGAAAGAATGAGGCTGTATACGAGCTGGTTTATCCCGGACTCGACAAACCGATTATTACAAGATACCTTCCTTATCTCTCAAGCCATCTTTCACAGATTGACGGATTCCTGGGTATGGAAACTGTTCTCAATGAAAGAGATGAGTATGCATTCCGGTTTAAATATTCCAAAGATGTTCTCGATGATGACAAAATCTGGGCTGCACTTACTGCACCCAAATGGAAAATCATGGACAAAGACGGGAATGTGAGCGAAACTGATCCCAAGTTTGCATTCGAGAATAAAGGTGCAACACTGGTAGCTGCTCCCCAGAAATAATTTTTGGCTGCATAGTTAGCTATAACAATCGTTATAATATGAAAAGCAATATACTAAAATTGCTACTACTCCTTATTCTGCTCCCGGTACAACAGGTATCGAGAGCAGATGAGGGTATGTGGCTGATAAACCTGCTTGACAAGAACCTCACAAAGAAGATGAAACAGGCAGGGCTCAAGGTTGATCCCAAAGTAATCTACGACGAGAACAATGTCTCAATAAGCGATGCCGTTGTTGCACTCGATTTCGGCTGCACCGGCAGCATCATATCTTCAAACGGATTGCTTATTACAAACCACCACTGCGCCTACGGAGATATCC
>JALNXR010000199.1 GCA_023230265.1 Bacteroidales bacterium
TTTTAAGTCTGATTGTATTTGCATGGAAATCTTCCGGATTGCCTATCCCATACAGGCAGGAGACACTCGATACCACAATAACATCCCTCCTTCCCGATAGCAGCGAGCTTGTGGCAGAGAGTCGCAGCTTTTCAATTTCGTCATTTATGCTCAGATCCTTCTCAATATATGTGTCTGTTACAGGGAGATATGCTTCCGGCTGGTAGTAATCGTAATACGACACAAAATATTCGATCGCGTTCTCTGGAAAGAACGATTTAAACTCACTGTAGAGCTGGGCTGCAAGGGTTTTGTTATGACTCAGGATCAATGCGGGTCTCTGCAGCTTCTCTATCACATTGGCCATGGTAAAGGTCTTGCCTGAGCCTGTAACACCCAGAAGAGTTGCGGCTGTGATACCGCTCTGCATTACCGATACCAGCTGTTCGATTGCGGCAGGCTGATCCCCCTGCGGAGAGTAGTCCGATCTAAGTCTGAAATCCATATTATTATATCTTTTCCTCCAACAGATCCGCTTTTTAAATTGTTTTGCATCTATTCTGTTTATACTTATATTTGAGCCCTGATTTTATAAATAATTAACCACAAAATTAACCAAATTATGGAAAGAAGCCGAGAAAACCGATATCTGCTCCCCTCACTTGCAATAATGACCGGACTTATTGCCATAGGAATTGCGATCTACTTTGGAATCAGTGGATTCAGAGCAGCCAACAGGATTGTATCTGTAAAAGGCCTTGCAGAAATTGAGCTCCCGGCAAACAAAGTTATATGGCCGATCGTTTACAAGGAGATAGGTGATGATCTGCTGCAGCTTTACAAAACGATCAATGAGAAGAACAGGGCAATTATCGGGTTCCTCAAGGATAAGGGGCTGGATGAGACCGAGATATCCCTTTCTGCCCCAAAAATCATTGATATGAATGCGGAGCGTTACCAGAGCCAGAACAGCAGATACAGATACAATGTAACAAGCGTATTGACAGTTACCTCAGAAAAAGTTGACAAAGTAAGGGAGATCATCTCCAGCCAGTCAGAACTTCTGGCAAAAGGAATTGCCATAAGTGCCGGCGAATATGAATATGAAACAATTTACATGTACACAAAACTAAATGATGTAAAACCCGGTATGATTGAAGAGGCTACCAGAAATGCCAGGGCTTCTGCAGAGAAGTTTGCCAAGGATTCCGGAAGTAAGCTGGGAAAAATCAAAAGTGCCAATCAGGGTCAGTTTTCCATCTCAAACAGGGATGCCAACACTCCCCACATCAAGGTCATAAGGGTTGTAAGCACAATCGACTATTTATTAAGGGATTAAATTTAAAAAATAATATCAGAATATAATATGGAAATCAGCAATGTAATAGCACGTGAGATTCTGGACTCAAGAGGGAACCCAACAATAGAGGTGGATGTAGAACTTATATCAGGAGCCTTTGGGCGTGCCGCGGTGCCTTCCGGCGCATCTACCGGCACAAATGAGGCCCTTGAGCTCAGGGACGGGGACAAATCCAGATTCATGGGAAAAGGAGTGCTCAAAGCAGTAAATAATGTAAACGAAATAATCGCACCTGCCATACTGGGTATGAGTGCCCTCAATCAGGCATATATTGATAAATTCATGATTGATCTGGACGGCACGCCCGGCAAATCGAGGCTCGGCGCAAACGCTATTCTGGGTGTATCGCTTGCAGTGGCAAAGGCAGCAGCGGATTATCTGCAGATACCTCTCTACCGTTATATCGGAGGAGTGAATGCAGTGACACTTCCTGTCCCGATGATGAATATTATTAATGGCGGATCACACTCTGATGCTCCAATATCTTACCAGGAGTTTATGATAAGGCCTGTTGGGGCGACCTGCTTTAGAGAGGGACTCCGAATGGGATCAGAGGTATTTCACAGCCTTAAGAAAATTTTTCACGACAGGGGGCTTAGTACTGCCGTAGGTGACGAAGGAGGTTTTGCACCCGCATTGCATGGCACAGAGGATGCTCTGGATTCAATAATTGCAGCAATTGAGAAAGCCGGATACAAACCCGGAAAAGATATTACAATTGCACTGGATTGTGCTGCAAGCGAATTCTACGAAGATGGCATATACGACTACACCAGATTCGAAGGTTCAAATGGTATAAAAAGGGATTCTGCCGCACAGGTGCAGTACCTCAAAACTCTCACAGAAAAATACCCTATTGATTCAATAGAAGACGGAATGTCGGAGGACGACTGGAGCGGATGGAAACTCCTCACTGATGTTCTGGGGTCAACCATACAGCTCGTTGGAGACGACGTCTATGTTACCAATGTTGAGTTTTTGCGCAAAGGTATTGAGATGGGATGTTCAAACTCCATTCTGATAAAAGTAAATCAGATAGGGACACTCACCGAAACCCTCAACACTATTGAACTGGCACACAGAAACGGGTTTACAACAGTTACATCCCACCGTTCAGGGGAAACCGAAGACTCAATTATAGCAGACATAGCAGTGGCAACCAACGCCGGTCAGATAAAGACGGGATCTTTGTCACGCTCAGACAGAACTGCAAAATACAATCAGCTGCTCAGAATAGAAGAGGAGCTTGGTGAAATGGCAGTTTACGGATTCAGAAGATAAATATCGGCGATCGCAAGTATCGCGAAAATTACTGACGCTAAACCGTTAGAGGTAAAAAAAGCCTGATTAAGCCGGCTCAGGTCATTTGATTTTACAATGGTATGCTGATAGATCAGCAACAGGCAGAAAATCAAAGTTCCTGCAATATAAAGGACCCCAAAATAGCTGCATTCGCTGTAGAGCAGCCAGAGAAGAATGGGAACCGGAATATGACCTGCAGCAGATATAACCAGTGCTTTTTTTATGCCCACAGAGGCCGGTATTGAATGCAGACCCTCTGCGATATCGAACTCTCTGTCAGCCACAGAGTAGAGAATATCAAAACTCCCTGACCAGAAAAAAACTGTAAGGGAGAGTATCAGGGGGGCGGCAGCAAGTTCTCCTGTTACACTTATGTATGCTGCAGAAGGTGCAATTCCCAGAGCAAGCCCAACCCCGTAATGAGAGAGTGCCGTGAACCTTTTAAGGTAACTGTAACCCAGTAAAATAACCAGCGCAGGGATTGACAATATTAAGGTAAGATTGTTTATCATCCCGGCGACAACAACAAAAAGCAGGGAGTTTATCAAAACAAACACCATCACCCCTGGGGCAGAGAGCCTTGAGGACGGTATCTCCCGTGAAGCAGTTCTTGGATTCTTTGCATCTGTAATCCGGTCAGCCCACCGGTTAAATCCCATTGCCGAATTTCTGGCAAATACCATTGCCAATATGATCAGAACCAGTAACTTTAAAGAGAACTCCCCCTGATCTGAATTTACACCCATAAAAAAGCCTGTAAGGGCAAACGGCAAAGCAAAAAGGGTGTGTTCAAATTTTACAAGAGAGAAAAAAACTGCAATTTTTTCTGTTATATAACCGGTCATTTATCTCAGGGTTGCCCCGAATCTGTTTGTAAAGGAATCCAGCAACTTTTTCATAACATCCTCTACATATTTGTCTGTAAGCGTTTTCTCCTCATCCTGCAGAATAAAACTCAGAGCATACTGTTTTTTCCCCTCCGGAATTTTGTCGCCAGTATATACATCAAAAAGTGCAACCTGCCGGAGAATCTTTTTCTCTGTGGCAAATGCTGCTTCTCTGAGCGCGGAATAGGTAACATCCTTATCTATGAGCAGGGCCAGATCCCTTTTAACTTCAGGAAATCTTGGAACCTCTCTGTAGAGAACCTTCTGTTTTTTTACCAGGGCAGAGAAGTTTTTCCAGTCTAACTCAGCAACAAAAACCTCCTGTTTAATCCCGAATTTTCTGAGCAGTACTCCTGAAACTGACCCTATTACAGCTATGATCTTACCGGAATTTGTAGAAAGTGTCATCCCCTCTTTAAAGAGATCAGAGGGAGCCGGAGAGTATGAAAGAGAGAACGGAGAAATTCCGAACCTGGCTAACAATAGCTCCACATAACCCTTTAGCATAAAAAAGCCTCCGCTTTTGTCACCTTCTCTCCAGTTGCTGCCACCCTTGCCGGTTATTGTAACAGAAAGCTTCATCTCCTCCCTGTAAGGTGAGAGATTGTCTGTGCCGGAACCTTTATCAAAAGAGTAAACATTGCCGAGTTCAAAAAGTCTGAGATCGGTTCTCTGACGGTTTATATTGTGTATAACAACCTCCAGAGCATTAAGTACAAGTGTCTGTCTCATCGAGTTAAGATCAGAGCTCAGGGGGTTGATTATTCTGACAAGATTCTCATAGGGGAAACTTTTAAGATCAACATAATAATCAGCTTTTGTCAAAGAGTTGTTCATTATCTCAAAAAAACCGTTTGAAGCAAGCAGGTCGCAGGTTTGTTCCCTGAGCCTCTCCGGGTCGGGCCG
>JALNXR010000105.1 GCA_023230265.1 Bacteroidales bacterium
TGTCGTAGCCGTATATTCTCAGCAGCTCCTCAACCACGTCACACTCCCTTGTTACATCCACCCTGTAGAGGGGAGCCATCACCCTGACCTCCCTCTCACCGGAAGAGATTATTTTAAAATCAAGATAACCAAGAATTTTAATGACAGTCTCTCTCCCGATATCCTTCCCGATAAATTTCATTATTCTCTCAATATCAAGAGTGATCTCCGCCCTTTTAAAGGGCTCGGGATAGTGTTCCATAATTGCTCCTGCCACTCTGGCACCGGCAAGTTCGTTCAAAAGTATGGCTGCCCTTTTGAGAGCATAGTGGAGTATCTCCGGATCTGCCCCCCTCTCATATCTAAAGGAGGCATCTGTTTTAAGGCCGTGCCGTTTTGAGCTCTTCCTTATTGAAACCGGATTAAACCAGGCACTCTCCAGAAAAATTGCCACGGTTTCCTCTGTTATTCCGGAGCCTGCACCACCAAAAATTCCCCCGATACACATCGGTTTAACAGTGTCACATATCATTATATCCTCTGTGGAGAGTTCCCTGCTTACACCGTCGAGAGTTACAATCTTCTCTTTTGGCAACGCCTCTCTTACAACCACTTTACCTCCTTCAATCTTGTTATAATCAAAAGCATGCAATGGATGACCAACCTCCAGAAGCACAAAATTGGTAATATCCACAACATTGTTAATAGGCCTTATACCGGTAGCTGTAAGATATTTTTTTAGCCACGAAGGAGACTCTTTTACAGTGATATTGTCCATAGTAATTCCGCAGTATCTGGGAGCTCCGGTTTTGGTTACTACCTCGATTCCGGCAGGTTTTATACCCGAAACACTTTTTGGCAGATTTTCAAAATCATCTACAGAGGGGATGTGAATCTCCCCCTCTCTTCCGTTAAGTCTGAGATATGCAGAAAGATCCCTTGCAACACCAATGTGTGAAGCTGCATCAATCCTGTTTGGTGTGAGGCCGATTTCAAAGATTGTGTCGTTTTCAAGCTTAAGGAAATCAGCGGCAGGCGTTCCCGGCACTGCATCCTCAGGCAACACCAGAATTCCTTCATGGCTTCCGCCGATACCCAACTCATCCTCTGCACATATCATTCCGTTGCTCTCCTCTCCCCGGATTTTTGACCTTTTGATTTTCAACTGTCCGCCACCCGAAGTATTGAGCACCGTCCCGGTAGTTGCCACCAGAACTTTCTGTCCTTCAGCAACATTAGGGGCTCCGCACACAATGTTAAGCAACTCTCCGCTACCTGTATCCACTTTAGTGATGGTGAGCCTGTCAGCATCAGGATGCCTGCGGCATTCCATAACCTTACCCACAACAACCCCGGCAAGCCCCCCGGGTATCTCCTGAACACCCTCCATCGCCTCAACTTCAAGCCCCAGTGAGTTAAGAATAAGAGCAGTCTCCTCAGGAGAGAGTTTAAGATCAATATAATTCCTAAGCCAGTTATACGATATTTTCATAAACACTAATTATTTTTCTGATCAAAGAGGGACTCCACAAAATCCCTTTTATTAAAAAGCTGCAAATCTTCTATCTTCTCACCCACCCCGATAAATTTGACAGGTATTCTAAACTGGTCCGATATACCGATAACGACCCCTCCCTTTGCAGTTCCGTCCAGTTTAGTGATAGCCAGGGATGTAACATCTGTCGCTTTTGTAAACTCCTTTGCCTGCTGAAAAGCATTCTGGCCGGTGGATCCGTCCAGAACCAGCAACACCTCATGAGGAGCATCCGGAATAAGTTTTCGCATTACATTCCTTATCTTGGTAAGTTCATTCATCAGATTCACCCTGTTGTGGAGGCGTCCCGCAGTGTCAATTATCACCACATCACTCCCCTGAGCCAGAGCAGAGGAAAGTGTATCGTAAGCAACAGATGCAGGGTCGGAGCCCATCTGCTGTTTCACAAGAGGAACCCCTGCCCTCTCAGCCCATATCTTAAGCTGATCGGTTGCCGCAGCCCTGAATGTGTCGGCGGCACCCAGCAATACATTTTTACCCGAATTTCTGAGTCTTAATGCAAGTTTTCCAATGGTTGTGGTTTTTCCAACACCATTGACACCGACAACCATAATCACGTAAGGCTTTTTAGAAAAATCAAAGGGCTCGCCGCAGTCAGAAAGTTTATTCTCCTGCAGAAGTGCCTCTACCTCATCCTTAAGAATGGAGTTTAGCTCGGTTGCGTTAAGATATTTATCCCTGGCAACCCTTATTTCAAGTCGTTCTATGATTCTGAGTGTTGTCTCCACCCCCACATCAGAGGCAACCAGAGCCTCCTCTATTGAGTCCAGAGTTTCATCGTCCACCCTTGACTTTCCTGTCACAGCACGGGCAAGCTTGTCAAAGAGTCCTTTTCTTGTCTTCTCAAGCCCCTCATCGAGTGCTTTTTTACCCTCTGCCGGTTTTGAGTTGAATATTTTAAACAATGACATGGTTTCGGTTGTTAAAGAGTCAAAGATACAAATTATATAGAAAATTTTTCCTTAAATTTATTGCAAAGAATTTTTATGAAGATACAGGAATACCAGGCTCACGAGATATTCCGGAAATACGGAATACCTTCTGTCAGGGGGATAGTTTGCGAATCTGTGGCCGAATCTCTGGAGGCTTACCGGAAAACAGGTTCTCAAAGAGTGGTGATTAAGGCTCAGGTGCTATCCGGAGGAAGAGGAAAAGCCGGAGGAGTGGCACTGGCATCTGATTCTGCCCAGGTTGAGTCCCTTGCCGGAAAAATATTGGGCATGAAGATAAAGGAGCTGGATGTTAAAAAAATTCTTGTGGTTCCGGCTGTGGAAATCGCATCGGAGTACTACCTTAGCTTTGTAATTGACAGAAGTACAAAAAGTACGGTTATGATACTTAGCAGTGAGGGAGGAGTGGACATAGAACAGGTTGCTGTCAATACACCGGAAAAGATTAACAAGATATCAATATTTCCCTTTGTGGGCATACCTGAATTCCTTGCAAGAAAAGCTGCATCCATGCTCTTCACAGACTTTGCCCATATCCGGGCCGGAGCAAATATTATCAGGAAGCTGTACAAAATAATGGTGGATCTGGATGCCTCACTGGTGGAGATAAATCCTCTTGTAATAACCAAAGAGGGGGAGGTGATAGCTCTGGATGCCAAGGTGAACTTTGACGAGAATGCCCTCTACCGCCAGCCGGAGGTTGCTGCACTTATGGAGCCGGATCCTCAGGAGCAAAAGGAACTAGAGGCAAAATCCCACGGTTTCAGCTATATACATCTCGATGGAAATATAGGTTGCATGGTCAACGGTGCAGGTTTGGCAATGACAACCATGGACCTGGTAAATCTTTACGGTGGAAAGGCAGCCAACTTCCTGGATATCGGCGGGAGTTCAAATTCCGGAAAAGTAGTGCAGGCTGTGAAACTCCTTCTCAGTGATTCAAATGTTAAAGCCGTACTGGTAAATATCTTCGGAGGCATTACCCGGTGTGACGATGTGGCCAGGGGTCTGACAGAGGCATTTAACGGGATCAATACAGATATTCCGGTGGTGGTAAGACTCACCGGAACAAACGAGACTGAGGGTCACCGCATCCTTGAAGGGAGCAGGTTTCATATTGCCGGCACAATGCGTGATGCCATCAACATGGTTATAGAACTGGCCGGAAAATCAACCAGACAATAATTATCCAATATGAGCATACTGATAAATAAAAATACACGACTCCTTGTGCAGGGTATTACAGGGAGGGACGGAAGTTTTCATGCATCCAGGATGAAGAGTTACGGCACAAATGTGGTTGCTGGCACCTCCCCCGGAAAGGGAGGCTCCACAGTAGATGGAATGCCGGTTTATAACACTGTTTACGAAGCTGTTAAAAAAGAGCAGGCTGACACTTCAATAATTTTTGTACCTCCGGGATTTGTAAAGGACGCCGTGATGGAATCTGCTGATGCAGGAATTAAACTAATAATCATAATAACCGAGGGAGTTCCGACACTCGACATTGTTGCTGCAAGACACTACGCCTCTGCCCTGGGAGCCTCAATACTGGGCCCTAACTGTCCGGGAGTAATCACCCCCGGCGAGAGTCTTGCGGGTATTATGCCCGGGAATATCTTTAAGCCTGGAAAAACGGGTGTAATCTCCAGAAGTGGCACTCTAACCTATGAGGTGGTTTACAACCTTACGGGGAGAGGCATAGGACAATCCACTGCAATTGGAATAGGAGGAGATCCTGTTGCCGGTTTATATTTTACCGATCTGCTAAGGATGTTCCAGGAAGACATGGAAACCGATTCAATAGTTTTAATCGGGGAGATAGGGGGCGACTCAGAAGAGAAGGCGGCAGAATTCATAAGAGAGAATGTAACAAAACCGGTAGTGGCCTTTATAGCAGGCGCCACTGCACCTGAGGGGAAACGGATGGGTCATGCGGGAGCAATAATTTCCAGCGGAAGCGGAACTGCAGCCGAGAAGGTTGCTGCACTCAAAAATGCAGGCGTCAGGGTGGTCTCAGATCCTGCAGAGATACCCTATTTCATCTGATGAAAGGAGAGAATCCGGCTCATTTCGGCCGCCGCTTCGGCGGCCTTTTTTGCTGCCTTTCGGGCAAAGTCCTCACCATTACCGGCAAAGATTATATCCCTGCTCATATTTACGATCAATCCGCAGCGGTTGTTCATACCATACCTTGCAACCTCTCCAATATTGCCGCCCTGTCTTCCAACCCCCGGCACCAGCAGAAAATGGTTAGGGCAGTACTCTCTTATCTTTGACAGCTCGATTGCTCTGTTTGCACCTACCACAAACATAGTGTTTGAAGAATTTCCCCATTTCATTGCGGTTGCAATAACCTTTTGGTACAAAGGAGCACCGTCATCAGGTCTGATATATGTCATTGGAGACTCCCCGACATACATCCCTTCGGGTTCATCGACAACTGAAATATGTTCCCATATATTTAGTGTTTCGAATTCCACAGCAGATGGATTGGATGTAAGCGCCAGTATAATAGCCCATTTATCCTTGTATTTAAGAAAGGGCTCAACAGTGTCGCTCCCCATATAGGGAGAGAGTGTGACAGCATCGCAGTCCATGGTTTCGAAGAAAGCTTTTGCATACTGGGAAGCAGTGTTGCCTATATCACCCCTTTTTGCATCAGCTATTACAAAGAGAGAGGGGTCCTTGTACTTGATGTAATCCACTGTCATTGCCAGCTGTTCCCAACCCTCAGCCCCCTCAGCTTCGTAAAAAGCGAGGTTTGGCTTGTATGCTATTGCGTAAGGAGCTGTAGCATCTATAATCTCCTTGTTGAATTCAAAAATGGGATCCGGACTGTTTCTTCTGATATGTTCCGGAATAAGCTTCATATCCGGATCAAGCCCTATACAGAGGAAGCTCCCTTTTCTCCTGATGCTTTCGTATAGATCGTTGTAGGTCATTATTCTCCGGATGCTTTTAATCTCTCTGCATTCTCCGCAATCTGTAGCTGGTCTATCAACTCCTGAATGGCACCATCCATAAAGACAGGCAGATTATACATAGTGTAGTTTATCCTGTGGTCTGTCACCCTGGATTGGGGATAGTTATACGTCCTAATCTTAGCAGATCTGTCTCCGGTGGATACCATAGTCTTTCTCTTGGCAGAAATATCATTCAGGTATTTCTCATACTCAAGATTATAGAGCCTTGTTCTAAGCTCGTCCAGAGCTTTGTCATAATTCTTAAGCTGGGATTTCTCATCCTGACACTGAACAACTATCCCTGTGGGAATATGTGTAAGTCTGATTGCAGAATAGGTAGTGTTTACCGATTGGCCTCCCGGGCCGGAAGAGCAGAATGTATCCTTTCTTACATCATTGAGATTCAAATCTATATCGAACTCATCGGCCTCCGGTAGCACAGCTACAGAGGCAGCAGAAGTGTGAACCCGCCCCTGGGTCTCTGTCTGAGGCACTCTCTGTACTCTGTGAACCCCGCTTTCGTATTTGAGCACTCCATAGACTCCATTACCGGACATTTTGCATATCAACTCCTTGAATCCTCCTGAGGTCCCTTCGCTCTGGCTGTTGATCTCAAGTTTCCACCCTCTTCTCTCTGCAAACTTGGCATACATTCTAAAAAGATCCCCGGCAAAAATTGATGCCTCATCTCCCCCTGCACCAGCTCTTATTTCAACAATTGCATTTTTGGAATCCTGCGGATCGGCAGGTATGAGCAGCAATCTTATCTCCTCCTCTATTACAGGAATCTTCTCGTCCAGATGTACAATCTCCTCCTTGGCCATCTCCCTCAGCTCCTCATCCTTCTCGTTCTGAAGAATATCCTTTGCACCATCATAGTCATTGACCATAGTGCGGTACCTCTCTCCCGCCTCGATTATCGGGCCCAGCTCACGGTACTCCTTGTTCAGGGAGACATATCTCTTCATATCCGACATCACAGATGGTTCGGATATTTGTTGAGAGATACTCTCGTGCTTCTCCTTCAACCCTGATAATTTTGACAACAGATTATTATCGCTCATACTTATAAAATTGTGGGCAAAAGTAGTGATTATTGTTGAAATTAAAAAAGAGGCGGCCATCACACGGCCGCCTCAAGAAAATATTATCCCGGAAATATTTGAATTATAGATTATTCGCCTAGAAATAACTTGATATCGTCATCAACAGTTCCAATAGGTGCTATCCCGAAGTTTTTCACCAGTACATTTGCAACATTTGGTGAAAGGAATCCCGGAAGTGTTGGGCCGAGGTGTATGTTTTTCACTCCCAGTGAAAGAAGGGCAAGAAGAACGATAACGGCTTTCTGTTCGTACCAGGCAATGTTGTATGCAATAGGAAGTTCGTTGATATCGTTAGCATTGAATATCTCTTTTAGTTTGAGAGCTATAACTGCAAGAGAGTATGAGTCGTTGCACTGTCCAGCGTCAAGAACACGGGGAATGCCACCGATATCGCCAAGCGGAAGTTTGTTGTAGCGGTAT
>JALNXR010000044.1 GCA_023230265.1 Bacteroidales bacterium
ATTGCCGGTAGCGTTCAGGGAATGAATGTTTACTGTAAATAGTATAAGCAATATCTTTATAAGCCTGCTAACCATCGCTGAAATATTATATTTATTGTAAAGATACAGTAAATTTATAAATATAAAGAGATGAGAATTTGAGTCTGTAAGAGCTGTAAGAGAGGAGTGAATAATATCAGAAAAGAGTTTGAGGAGAAATTATAAGTGAAATTCGTAAATATTTGATTACTTTTGTCGGGATATACAATTGTGAAAATCTTTAAAGAATGAAAGAAATAAAGCCGGCTTCACTCATTCTGCAGGGTGGAGCGGAGTTTAAGGGATACTCTTTTGGATACGACCAAGCCGTTGATGGTGAGGTCGTTTTTTCTACTGCAATGGTTGGTTATCCTGAAAGTCTTACCGACCCCTCCTACTCCGGTCAGATTTTGTGCGTTACTTACCCATTGATAGGAAATTACGGAGTTCCTGAGGATGATTTTATAAATAACCTCTCCCAAAAATTTGAATCAGGTAATATTTATGTCAGAGGGTTGATCATATCCGACTACTCTTTTAATTATAGCCACTGGAGTGCGTCAAAGAGCCTGGATTCCTGGTTAAGAGAACATAAAATTCCGGGCATTTTTGGAATTGACACCAGGGAGTTGACCAAAATACTCAGGGAACAAGGTTCAATGTTAGGAAAAATTATACCCTCAGGCTCATCTCTTGATGGTTTTGAGGATCCCAATCTCTCCAACCAGGTTGATAAGGTGAGTTGCAAGGAGATAATAAGATACGGCAATGGGGAAAAGAGAGTGGTTCTTGTGGATTGTGGGGTAAAGCACAATATAATCAGGTGTTTTTTAAAGAGAGGGATAGAGATTATAAGAGTCCCGTGGGATTATGATTTTCACCAACTTAAATATGACGGACTCTTTATTTCCAATGGGCCCGGAGATCCTGAGATGTGCAGAGTTGCTGTGGAAAATATTAAAAAAGCCTATGCAAAGGATGAGCCCATATTTGGAATATGTATGGGAAACCATCTTATGTCGATGGCCGGTGGGGCAAAGACATACAAGATGAAGTGGGGACACAGAAGCCATAACCAGCCCGTAAGAAGAGTAGGAACAGACAAATGCTACATAACATCACAAAACCATGGTTATGCTGTTGACACCACTACTTTGGGTAATGATTGGGAACCGCTCTTTATCAATATGAACGATAACACCAATGAGGGGATTATACATAAAAGAAAACCCTTCTTCTCCTGCCAGTTCCACCCGGAAGCCTCCAGCGGACCAACAGATGCTGAATTTTTATTTGACGAATTTTTAAAACTTCTCTACAGATAACAATGGACAAAAGTGTAAAAAAAGTGTTGCTGCTGGGTTCCGGTGCTCTTAAGATCGGAGAGGCGGGTGAGTTTGATTATTCAGGATCCCAGGCTCTTAAAGCTTTAAAAGAGGAAGGGATAGAGACAATACTTATCAATCCTAACATTGCAACTGTTCAAACCTCCGAGGGGGTGGCAGACAAAATCTATTTTTTACCCGTGACACCTTATTTTGTTGAGAAGGTGATTAAAAGGGAGTTACCGGACGGATTACTGCTTGCCTTTGGAGGACAGACCGCTCTTAACTGTGGTGTGGAACTGTACAGGAATGGAATATTGGATAAATATAACCTTAAGGTACTTGGAACTCCTGTAAAGGCGATAATGGATACAGAGGACCGTGAATTATTTGTCAGACGGTTGGATGAAATATCGGTAAAGACTATAAAAAGCCATGCTGTAGAGAACATTGAACAGGCAAGAAAAGCAGCTGACGAACTTGGTTATCCGGTAATACTCAGAGCTGCTTACGCCCTTGGAGGGCAGGGAAGCGGATTCTGCGACAATGAAAATGAACTGATATCCCTTGCGTCAAAAGCCTTTGCTTACTCCCCCCAGGTATTGATAGAAAAGTCTTTGAAGGGTTGGAAAGAGATTGAGTATGAGGTGGTAAGAGACTCTTTTGACAATTGCATCACAGTATGTAATATGGAGAATTTTGACCCTCTCGGGATCCATACAGGAGAGAGTATTGTTGTAGCTCCGTCTCAGACTCTCACTAACCGTGAGTACAATCTTCTCAGGGAGCTCTCCATAAGGATTGTCAGACACATCGGTATTGTTGGAGAGTGTAATGTCCAGTTTGCATTCGATCCTCTATCAGAAGATTACCGGGTTATTGAGGTGAATGCAAGGTTAAGCAGGTCCTCTGCACTGGCATCTAAGGCTACAGGTTACCCGCTAGCATTTGTAGCTGCAAAACTGGGATTGGGTTATGGTCTTTTTGAACTTAAAAACTCTGTAACAAGAACAACTCCGGCTTTTTTTGAACCAGCTCTCGACTATGTGGTTTGTAAAATACCCAGATGGGATCTTTCTAAATTTCAGGGAGTTTCCAGGGAGATTGGATCCAGCATGAAGAGTGTTGGTGAAGTGATGGCTATAGGACGCAGTTTTGAGGAGGCAATCCAGAAAGGCTTGAGGATGATCGGTCAGGGGGCACACGGCTTTGTGGCAAACAGGGAGATTGTTGTGGATGATATCGACAGGGCTCTAAGAGAACCTACAGATAACCGGATTTTTGTAATATCAAAAGCCTTTCAGAAAGGATACACAGTTGAACAGATACAGGAGCTGACAAAAATTGATAAATGGTTTCTTGATAAACTTTATAATATTATCAAGACATCTAAGGATTTATCAGCTCTTAATTCAATAGATGATTTAGATTACGAACTTTTAAGGTATGCCAAGAGGCAGGGTTTTTCTGATTTTCAGGTGGGAAGACTGATATACAAGGATATAATCGACGTTGATGACTCTGCTATGATTGTAAGGAGCTACAGAAAGCAGATGAACATTCTACCTGTAGTAAAACAGATCGACACTCTTGCAGCTGAGTATCCTGCTCAGACAAACTATCTCTATCTTACTTATAACGGAACTTCAAATGATGTAAACTATTCTGGTGATCATAAATCAATTATTGTTTTGGGATCAGGGGCATACAGAATTGGAAGTTCTGTGGAGTTTGACTGGTGCAGCGTAAATTCCCTGCAGACAATCAGGAAGAACGGATGGCGGGGTGTTATGATCAACTACAATCCGGAGACCGTTTCCACTGATTACGATATGTGTGACAGGCTCTACTTTGACGAACTCACTTTTGAAAGAGTTCTGGATATTTACGAACTCGAAAATCCACATGGAGTGATAATTTCTGTTGGAGGACAGATACCCAATAACCTTGCTCTCAAGTTGGATAAAGCTGGAGTCAATATATTGGGAACCAGCTCCAGGAGTATTGATAACGCCGAGGACAGGCACAAATTTTCCTCAATGCTGGACAGGCTTGGCATCGATCAACCCAGATGGAAGGAGCTCTCGACACTTTCGGAAGTGAATGATTTTGTGAATGATGTAGGATTTCCGGTGCTGGTAAGACCCTCCTATGTCCTCTCCGGAGCAGCTATGAATGTTTGCTCCAACAACACTGAGCTGGAACAGTTTCTTAAACTTGCAGCAAACGTATCCAAAAAACACCCTGTTGTGGTATCTGAGTTTATACAGAACGCCAAGGAGATAGAACTGGATGCTGTTGCAGACAGAGGGGAGATAATTGCCTATGCCATATCTGAACATATTGAGTTTGCCGGTGTGCATTCAGGGGACGCAACAATTCAGTTTCCACCCCAAAAGCTCTACGTTGAGACATTCCGGAGAATCAAAAAGATAGGGCGCAGGATAGCTGAGGAGCTGAATATTTCAGGTCCCTTTAATATACAATTTCTTGCTAAGGAGAATGATATAAAAGTCATTGAGTGCAATCTCAGGGCATCAAGAAGTTTTCCTTTTGTCTCCAAGGTGCTCAAAATAAACTTTATTGAGCTTGCGACAAAGATTATGACCGGAGACAAAGTATCACCTCCAAGCAAGAGTGCCTTTGATCTGGATTACGTTGGAATAAAAGCTTCACAATTTTCTTTCTCCAGGTTGCAGAAAGCAGATCCTGTACTTGGCGTGGATATGGCCTCAACAGGAGAGGTAGGATGTATAGGTGACGACACAAATGAAGCAATTCTCAAAGCTATGCTCTCTGTTGGATACCGGATTCCTGAGAAAAACATTCTTTTATCCACAGGTGACACAAGACAAAAAGCTGATATGCTCTATGCCTCACGGCTTCTTTCTGAAAGGGGATATACACTTTTTGCCACCGGTGGCACTTATAGATTTCTCATAGAGAACAATGTACCCGTAAACCTTGTCTGCTGGCCGAGCGAAGAATCTGAACCCCAGGCTTTGACTATGATACAGAACAAGCAAATTGACCTGGTTATAAATATCCCCAAAAATCTTACACAGGTTGAGCTGGAAAACGGTTATAAAATCAGGCGTGCTGCTGTGGATTTCAACATTCCGCTTATTACCAACACCAGACTGGCAACTGCCTTTATAATTGCATTCTGCACAAAAAAGACAGAAGAGATTCAGATCAAGAGGTGGGACGAATACCTCTCCTGATCTGTTGATCTGTTTAGTTATTGTGAATCCTCTTCCCGGGTGTCGGCACTTCCCTCTCCCAGCATAATTCTGGTACTCTCCGGGTCAAGAGCCTCTACGCTCTTTAGTTTTCGTCTTATCATCTTTGTCCTTGTTCCCACAAGCTTGTCAATGTCATCCAAACCTCCCTGGATATTTTTCTGAGCCTTCTGCAGCATCCCCCCAAAGGTCTCAAATTCTGTTTTGACCGCTCCCAGGATCTTCCATACTTCACTGCTCCTCTTCTCAATTGCCAGTGTCCGGAATCCCATATGAAGGCTGTTAAGTATTGCAGCAAGTGTTGTAGGGCCGGTTACTATCACTCTGTATTTGGACTGAAGCTCCTCCAGTAGGGAGACTCTTCTTACCACCTCAGCATAAATACCTTCAAAAGGTAAAAACATAATTGCAAAATCTGTTGTGTAGGGAGGTTCAATATATTTTTCGCTAATATCCTTTGCCATTTTTCTGATCGTACCATCCAGATTCTTAAGTTCAGATGCGATTGAATCAGGATCTGCCGTATCGTAGGCATTCAGGAGAGATTCATAAACCTCCTTGGGGAATTTTGCATCAATAGGAAGCCATATATTTTTAATTTCCAAATCTTTTCCGGGAAGTTTTATAGCAAATTCCACAAAATCCCTCCCTGATGGCTTCGTCTTTACATTTGACTCAAATTGCTCAGGAGCAAGTACCTGTTCTAACAGCATTGACAGCTGTACCTCCCCTATCATTCCCCTGGTTTTGACATTGCTCAGAACTCTTTTAAGACCTCCGACATCCTGTGCGAGAGTCTGCATCTCACCCAGCCCTTTTTGAACTTCAAGAAGCTGTTTTCCAACGGTTTCAAAACTCTGCCCAAGTCTCTCGCTAAGAGTCTTTTCAAGCTTCTCCTCTACAGTTATCCTTATCTTTTCCAGTTTTTCCTCAGTCTTTGCAATCATCTCATTCTGCCTTAATTCCAGTTGAGAGAGCTTCTCCTTCTGTATCTTAATTATCAAATCCAGACCTTTATCAGATGACTCTCCAAAGTTTTTGATGTTCTTTTCCAGAGTCTCAGAAAAATTCTTCATAGATAGAGAGAGATCCTCCCTTTCCTCTCTGGATGACTGGCTTATCAGTTGCTGAAGAAATCTTATATGGTCTGCCATCCTTTTTTCGGAGCTTTCCAGATCTGTAATGGTCAACACACCCCTTCTCTGGCGGTAAAGTACGATTGATATCAGTACAAGAGCAACTGCCGAAACAGCTAACAAAATATAGATAATAACCTCCATCTCTATTTGAATATTCAATTTATACAAATTAATGAAAATTAGATTATATTTGCAATAGTAAAACCTTATACAATAAATCATGTTACTAAATAAAAAGGTTGGAGTGTTTCTAAATCTGGTTCATTGCAGATTTAAACTCTACTTATCGGTTATGTTTCAGAAACATGGTTATGACATAACCCCTGAACAGTTTTTGGTTCTGGATGCTCTCTGGGATTTCGGGGTTCAGTCACAGCAGGAGATTGCAGAAAAGATAATGAAAGACAAGAATTCAGTAACCAAACTGATTGACGGTCTGGAAAAGAAGAATTATCTCATAAGGGAATCATACCAAAGAGACCGGAGGCAAAACCAGATCCGGCTTACCCGGCAGGGAAATGAGATAAAAGATGGTGTTACAAAGGTGGCAATAAAAGCTACTGATCAGATTATCAGAGATATTACAAAAGAAGAGATGGATATTTTCTTAAGGGTTATTTATAAGATGATGGACAATATGAAACTGGAGAATGAAAATATGCCTGAATTCTCTGTTTGATATTGTCTTGATATTCAATGGATAAAGGTGCTTAAACTTAAACTGATATGAACAAAAATGTTCTTGTCCTTGGGGCTGGAGTGGCAGGATTGCAAGCTGCGTTATCTTTAAAGGAGTTAGGATACAGGGTTACCATACTGGAAAAATCTTCCTCTGCAGGAGGGCATTTAAAAGACTGGGACAAGCTATATCCTGGGAACATATCTTCTTCCGGACTGATTGACAATCTCATTTCAGCACTGGATGGAACCGACATTCTCTATAATACAACTGTGACCCGGTCAGAAAAATCGGATAATGGGTTTATCACAGAGATCTCTTCCGGAGAGAAAATCGATTCAGGAGCGATAGTGATTGCATCGGGTTTCTCCCTGTTTGATGCCCGGATTAAAGAGGAGTATGGTTATGGTATCTACAGGAGAGTAATAACCAATGCTGATCTTGAAGCTCTATTCCGGTCCAAAGAGATTCACAAAATGGAGATGCCGGCAAAAGTCGGATTTGTACACTGCGTAGGGTCCAGAGATGAAAAGGTCTGTAATCGCCATTGCTCCAAGATCTGCTGCATGACAGCAGTAAAACAGGCCTGCGAGATCAAGGAGATATGGCCTCATGCAGATGTATATTGTTTTTATATGGATTTGAGAATGTTCGGAAGAGGATACGAAGATCTTTATTATGAAGCCCAGAGTAAATTCGGTGTGAATTTTATCAGGGGAAGAGTATCTGAAGCAGGTGAAGATAAAGATGGAAAGGTGGTGGTAAAGGCAGAGGATACACTTACATCCAGACCTTTAAAGATAACACTCGATCTCCTTGTACTTATGTCCGGTATGGTGAGAAACACTGACAATAAAACAATCTCTGATGTTTTTGGCATACCAACGGGAGAAGACGGATTTTTCTTCCAGCCGTCTCCCTTAATCAATCCAACTTCTTCTGATTCTTCCGGAATCTATTTTGCCGGATCTGCAACAGGCCCCAAAACAGTAGCAGAATCGATAAATGAAGCCAGGGCAGCTGCTCTGGCCGTACATAAATTTCTCTCGAAAGATTAGGACTATGGAAGAATTTGGCTTCAAAATCTCAAAGAGCACCAGAATTGATCTTGATTCTGCATGTCAATCTCTTTATAATCAGATTGCTTCTAAAGTTCCGGATATAAGAACTTGTATTAACTGCGGATCCTGCTCAGCATCCTGCACTGCCGCCACATTTAGAAGGACCAGTTTCAGGGGTGCAATACTGCATATTAACAGGGGATTTGACAAAAAAGCTGTAGAGTTTCTCAAAAGCTGCATGCTGTGCGGTAAGTGTTTTCTTGTATGCCCAAGGGGCATTGACACCCGCAATATTATACTGGAAATTATCAGATCAGAGGAGGGATAATTGTGAAAGAGAGGCTTGTTTTTGGATATGACCCCTTTGTACTTCCCTTCCTGACAGGAATGATATTTATTATCGGTTACCTGTTGGTCGGAACCATAAGGATAATTATTTGCCTAAACGGCAGGGAGAGAAAGAGGCTGTTGACTATTTTCCATCCGGCCACTGCGTTCAGGATTGTAAAGGATATTTTTGCAGATTGTCTTCTGCATATTAAAATTTTCAAGAGGAATGTTCTTCTTGGGTATATGCATGCAAGCATTGCTTTCGGGTGGTTTATGCTTATAGTATTGGGCCACATAGAAGTAATGCTTTTCACTCCCCAGAGAAACGGAATTTTATACTACCCCATCTTTTTCCGTTATTTCGTGATGGAGACGGAGCAAACATTGAGAGGCTCATTCTACTTTTTTGTTATGGACCTTTGCCTGCTGATTGTCCTCAGCGGTATAGGGCTGGCAATATACAAACGTTTTAAATCCCACAGGCTGGGAATGAAGAGGACTACAAAGCTAAGATTGGGTGACAATATTGCACTCTATTCTCTCTGGCTGATATTTCCGCTGCGACTGCTTGCAGAAAGTTTCACTGCTGATATTAGCGGGGGCAGTTTTCTGACAAAAGGGATTAACTCTTTGTTACATAGCTTTGTGTCAAATCCTTCGAACATTTCCATGGTATGGTGGGCATACTCTTCTGCACTCGGGCTTTTCTTTTTTGCTCTTCCCTTTTCAAGATACATGCATATTCCCACTGAGATACTTCTGATAGCTCTCAGACATGCAAAAATCGAGGCTACATCTCTCAGGGACGGATATTCAGAAGCTGAGATCTACTCCTGCTCCCGCTGTGGTATTTGCATTGACGCCTGCCCGATGACATTTAATAACCAGGATGTTAAATTCACATCTGTCTATTATATCAGACTTCTCAGAAGAAGAGAGAATGCCTCTGTCCCGGCCGGGATGTGCCTTATGTGCAATAAGTGTGTAGAACTCTGCCCGGTTGGAATCGATTCAACTGCAATCAAGCTGATAAACAGGGAAATCTTAAATAAAAGGATTTCATTCGATTACACCCCTGTGAATTTGTCTGATCCGGAAATCAATCTGGCAGAAGCTGGTAAAGCAAAACTACTCTACTACGGAGGCTGTATGACAGCCCTTACCCCCTCTGTCTCCTTTTCTATTTTCAAAATCCTGGAAAAGGCAGGTATTGAGTACATCCACATGGATAAAGAGAATACAATATGTTGCGGAAGACCTCTGCTTCTTTCGGGGAACCTCAAAGATGCAAAAGAGCTGATAAGTAAGAACAGGAAGCTGATCCTCGACTCCGGATGTCAGACTCTCCTGGTCTCCTGTCCCATCTGTTACAAGATGTTCACAGAGGAGTATGATCTAAAAAATATAAGAGTTGTACACCATTCTGTATATATCAATGAGCTGATAAACAATGGTGAAATATCGGTCAAAAAGTCTGCTGACTCATGTGTTTACCATGATCCTTGTGAACTGGGCAGAGGTTCCGGGATATATGATCAGCCCAGGAGTGTTCTGGAATCTATAATGGATCTTAAGGAGGCACCCGAAGAGAAGAGGGAAAGCATATGTTGCGGAGGCTCCCTTGGCAGCATTGCCCTCTCATACAACAACAGAAAAGAGATAGCTAAAGGATCTTTAAATAACCTGATGCGTTACTCTCCTGATATCCTGGTTACATCATGTCCTTTATGCCTGAGAACCTTCTCTTCTGTAAATGAAAAAAGAACAGCTGATATAGCTCAGGTTGTTTATGAACATATGATATAATATTCAGGAACATTTTAAATAAATATATTAAACTTTGCCCCTTAGAGAGACTATGACAGATTACAAACTACTTAACATCGCCACAGGAAAGATTTTTGAAGAGAGAGGATGGACCCTTTCTGACCCGGATTACGGAAAGCCCTCACTGATAAGAACTATTTATGAAGAAAAAAGGTTGTGTAATCCCCTGAAACGAACCGATTTTTACAAATATTCCTGCTGGCTTCCGGTCAGAAGGTTTCTTGAAGGTTCTTCACCCACCGTTACATACAGAAGTAAAAAGCTGTCTGCTCTGCTTGGCACAGAAAATCTATACATAAGCTTTAGCGGATACTGGCCCGAGATAGGGGCCAATATGACTACATGCACATTTAAAGAGACAGAAGCATACTCTGTATGCGGGAGACTGGATATTGACAACAAAAAGGTAATGGTAGTGGCATCTGCCGGAAATACTGCAAGATCTTTTGCCAAGGTTTGTTCCGATAATAAGATTCCCCTATTGATTGTTATTCCGCGCGGGAATCTGGACGCAATGTGGTTCCCAACACCTCCGGACGAATGTGTTAAACTGGTATGTACACCAGAAGGGTCTGATTATTATGATGCTATCGACCTGGCCGCAAAAATTTGTTCTTCTCCTCTTTTCTTTGAGGAGGGTGGCGCCAAAAATGTGGCAAGAAGGGATGGTATGGGCACTACACTCCTCTCAGCCGTTTCAGAAATAGGAGAGATCCCTCACTACTATTTTCAGGCAATTGGCAGCGGAACAGGCACTATTGCAGCCTGGGAAGCCAACCTCAGGCTGATTGAGGATGGCCGGTTTGGTACCAGAAAGATGAAACTTATTCCATCCCAGAATATTCCTTTTACACCCATGTATGATGCATGGAAAGCAGACAGCAGAGAACTGTTACCATTTAATCCTGAAGATGCAAGGGAAAAAGCACTGGAAATTATTTCAAAGGTTCTTTCTAACAGGAAGCCCCCCTACTCTGTTCCCGGTGGATTATTTGACGCACTCAAAGATAGCGGTGGTGATATGGAGATTGTGACAAATGAAGAGTGCTCGAGGGCATGCACTATGTTTGAGGAGTCAGAAGGTATTGATATTCATCCCGCTGCAGGAGTTGCTCTGGCCTCTCTGATTAATTGCCTGAAATCAGGCAAAGTAGAAAGAGAAAAAATTATTATGCTAAATATTACAGGCGGAGGTGAAAAGAGGTTCATAAAAGAGAACAAAATTGTAATGCTGCAACCCAGACTGATTATTGACAACAATCTGGATAAGAGTACTATTTCCAGGACCGCAGAATTACTTTTCGATTAACAGAAGATCATTCCTATTATCTTTTAACCACTGCCGACCAGCCGCTCTCATTCTGCAGGCGATCAAGTACTGTAACCACATACCTGACCCTTCTCTCCCTTCCTACGTAAAATCTCTCTTCTCCGGTTACAGCTACAAGAGCAGAGGGGTCTTTCAGATCAATCTCCTGATCGTTTCTGAATTTATAAACGCAGTAGAAATGTGGTCTTTGCATGGGGTCTTCCACCTTTATTGATTCCCATAACAGAAATCCCTTTTTATATGTAAGGATGGATACCGGATCGGGGGATAATGTATCAATATGAGAATAGAGAGGTGTAAGTGCAGGATATCTTTGATAGTTCTGCATAAGACTGTCCATAAGCTCTTTCTGGTCAGAGAAAGAGAGCCCGCTCCACCAGATGTTACCTCCGGCAGCCGGATTCTCTCTTACGAGTGCCATCTTACGGTATAACTGATTTACAATATCTCCGTTTTTATTTTTGAAATT
>JALNXR010000045.1 GCA_023230265.1 Bacteroidales bacterium
GGATCCCGGTTGTCTGTCTGATCGAACCACATCAACGGCCTGAGTATAGAGGCAGAACCAAAGTTTATCTTCTGAAGACCTGCCCTGAGTTCCAATCTTGAGGAACTGTATCTCGCCCAAAGACGGTAAGGACTGACACCTCCCTTAAAGCTGACGGTGTCGAAGAGTCTGAAGCCTGCATTTCCCCAAATGTTTGCGGAAGCCTCAAAATCGACCAGATTATTCTTTCTAAGGTTTATTTCGTAATTGAGCTGAGGAATATACCTTCCACCGCTCCACACAGGGAGGTTGTTACCGCTTCCAATCAGAGTGTAAGCAGAAGCCTGCCCCAGAAAGGAGAGGCTATCCTGTGCCTTTGTATGAACCAGGGCAAACGAGAATATGATAATAATCAATATACTCCTCTTACTTGACATAACTTTCATCTACAATCCCGCTTACCAGTATTGTTGCCAGTTCCATTATCATTTTCTGCTGGCTTTCAAACATCTTAACTGTACTTTCATCCTTTAACAACTCTACCATTTTAAACTGAACTTTTATGATAAAATCAATATTAAGGTCTTTCCTTATGAAACCGCTCTCCTGCGCAGATTTGTAATCTTTTTTTATATTCTCCCAGGCTTTCAGAGTTCTTTCTTCTACAAAGTTTTTAAGCTCAATTTCGTTCCCCAAATAGAAATCATTGATGAATTCTCTGCTTATGTTTTCTGTTCCTTCTAATTTGAGCATCATAATCCTTTTGATCTTTTCTGCCGGAGAGATCTTGCTACTGACAATCTGACTGAACTCCTTCTCACCGGATTCGACCAAATTGTCAAAAATTGTCTTAGCTAATTCTGTTTTATTGCCAAAGTACTTGTAGAATGTCATTTTGCTTGCCTTAGCCTCCTTGCAAATCTCATCTACAGAGACTCTTTTAAAGCCGTGCTTCCAGAACAAAACTCGTGCAGCAGCCAGTATATCTGAATATTTTTTATTTGGTTTAATCATTAACTTATATATAATGAGCTATTTAAAGTTATACAAAAACATACGATAACAATACAAATATACAAAATAAGTCTAATATGCATATAAAAGTATATTTATTATATGAAAAGTGGCACGGATATTGATTGTCTTAGTAGAAAATTACACAAAGAAATATTTGTGTATGGAAAATAAAATATATTTACAAACTAAAAAAATAATTATGTCAGACATAAAATTCAGGGTAAAAGCAAAGAGTGAGAATGCTACAAAAACGGTAGTCAAAGCCAGAAATTTCCAGATTATTATTGATGAGCCAGCTGATTTGGGTGGTGCCGATGCCGGTCCCAATCCCGTGGAATATATATTGGCTGCCTTCAGTGGCTGTCTTAATGTCATGGCACATGTAGTGGCAAAAGAGATGAATTTTGAACTTAGAGGAGTTGAGATTGACCTGAGCGGAAATTTAAATCCGGCCAGACTGTTCGGTACAAGTTATGATGAAAGAGCCGGTTACAAAGAAATAGTTGTAAGGATTAAACCTGACTGTGATGCAGATATTGATACCCTTAACAAATGGGTTGAAGCAATTGAGAACCGTTGCCCGGTGAGCGATAACCTTCAGCACCCGACTCCAGTAAAAATTGAAATCAAAAAGAAATAATTAATAATTAATATAAAACAAGCGGAGCTGTCTTTGAAAAGGCAGCTCCGCTTAAATTTTTAGTTTAATGTCTAGAAAGTGTATCTGATTCCTATGGCCGCTCCCCAGCCAAAACCGGAATGGTCACCCAGAAAGTTCCACATTGGCCTGACATCGAGAGACAGGACAAGAGGAACATCTTTGGTGTTAAAGTCATATTCAGCCCCGATCTGTCCTCCCAGTCCAAGATTAACATATCCGTTGCTTCCTTCGTATTTGTCGAATGATACTGCTGCACCGGGACCTGCGAACCAGTTAAAACCACCGTCGATATTCCACACCCACTGATGTATCCCAACAATCTGCAATCTGCTGTAACCTGATCCGAATCCAAAGCTGAGATCCCCTTCAAGTCTTTTTGTATCATTAAGACCGTGCTGGTAGGAGATTTCTGCCCCGTTATATTTCCCGCTGCCAAACAGACGGAGACCTAAAGCGTGAGGATAGACCTGTGCCGAAGCATAATAACCGACAGTAAGAAGTACTGCTAATACAAAGATTTTTTTCATAAGATATTATTAAATATTTAAAATAGTTCGGACGAAATTAGTTATTTTTTCTCAGTGAATTGGAATAAATTTTCAGAAAAAAACCTGTTTGTGTCTAATAAGTTTATAATTACCCACTTAAATAATTATAATCACTCTTCTGTTATTGTAACATCTTCAGGTATCTCAAATACCTCTTTTGGCGGCACTGTCTCCTCAATAGATGTAACCTCAAGAGTAGTCTTCATTCCCATTGCCTCTCCCTTCATCTTCATCATGACATTACCGAACATCAGGTACTCCATCTCTGTGCCTTTATCGCTTTTTATTCTGAATTTCTGGCATTTATATCCCAAATGCTCCTCTTCTCCCAATTTCTCCATATTCATTTTGCCAAGAACTTCATCAGTTACATTTTCTACATCTACTCCCATGGAACTAATTGCTCTTTTCCTGGTAAAATGTGTTCCGGTTTTCTCTTTGAGATCAATGCTCCAGTGATCGTCTCCCTTTATTATTTCAAGTCTTCTTGAGGTCATGTCCTGTCCCATTATTTTTATTGGAATGGTTGTTTCAGTTGCCTCCCACTCTCCCCATTTGTCAAAATAGGTTACAATTGTTGATTCTATGCCGGCTGCCTCTGATTTGGAGCGGACTATGCCACTCTCTATCGGATACCTCTTTTTTACCTCACTTTTCGCAAGATCCTTTACACTGACTTGACTGCCTTTACGGTTGCCCCTGTTACCCGAGCATCCGCCCAACAGAATTAAGATTGAAAGAATAAATATCAATTTTTTCATAAATATAAAGTTTTGGTTGATTGCCTTTAGATTAGTCGGGTATAATATTATCCCCTGCCAATGAAAAAATCTGTTGCCAGACAGGAGATTCTTTTTTAATTTTTTCAACATGGTTATCTGCAGGTGTTCTCTCCATTCCTGGAGATGATTGCAGGAACGTTACAACCATAAAGTTAATCCTCCCGGAGCTCCTTTCCATTGCAGGATTAAGCTTGCAGAGCGGTGTCCCGTGCTGCCTCATATTGTCCGGAACAAGTCCGGAGTATTTTCCTGTAACCTCCTGAGCTGTTTGAGACCACACAGCCTGTTTTGCCCTCTCTGAGATCGACATTGCCGCTAACTCCTCCTCAAGGGATTTTATAATCTTTTTGTGGAGAAGATACCGGGGTTCTGCCAAAGCCTCTTCTTTTAAATCTCTTGAGGAGTGTTTCTCAGCCTCTTTGATTACTGATTCAAGTCCCTTTGCAGCCTCAAGAATAGCTGCAGCCGTCTGGGGATCGCTCTTTTTCATTGACTCTGCCATTTTCATCATCTCCTCATATTCTCTTTTGGTCTGCTTCTGATTTTCATTCATATGATCAATCTCGCTGTTGTCAACCTTCTCAAACATCTTCGCCTTCTCTCTCTCATCTTTGATCAATGCGTTAATAAGATCCTCCCTTGAACAGGGGAGAAAAGGATTAGATATACCTGGGGCAACAAGCACATATTGATAAATCCCACAGTCATACAGAGGATATCCGTTAAACTCTCCGGATTTGGAGGGAAGTTCAAAGAATTCATTTATAAGTATATTGCCTGATGCAGAACGGGTATCATTAATATAAACTATTGCAGATGACGATCCCTTATGGTAATACTCTCCCGGAGGATCCCCATCACTCCTTGCAAGATTTGCAAAGCTCAGGTCTACATTTGTGAATTCAGACAAGCTTCCGTATGCCTCTATATCAACTCCCAGCGCCCCTTTTACACTCTCTGAGGATAACAAAATGGAGGCGATTTTTTCAATCCTCTCCTTCAGAAACAGCGGAGACTCACCCGGAAACTTCTCCTTAAAGCTGTAACTGATATCAGTCCTGGATTTGACACTTCCCTTTCTGTCTGCTGCAAATGTATATCCATCCTGACAGATTGCTGTTGCAGAGATTGACAGAAAACCACTCAGAAGAATAATTTTGAAAAGAACAATATATTTTTTGCCCGGAATCATCCTATTCATGAAATTTCCCACTACTTAAAGTTTTATGAATTCTACCCTCCTGTTTTTAGCTTTGTTTTCCGGAGTGTCATTGGAGGCCACAGGCTGTTGCTCACCCATCCCGTCTGTTTGAATCCTTTCAGCCGCTATCCCGAACTCCTTTTCAAGAAATCCTTTTACTGCTGCGGCTCTCCTCCTTGACAGGTCCAGATTCAGAGCATCATCCCCATCACTGTCTGTATGACCCACAACTCTGATCTTTACATCCGGATTGTCCTTCAGAACTGATGCAATCTCCTTTACAGATCCATATGATTCAGGTTTAACCACATCCTTTCCGGAGTCAAAGTAAATTCCGTACGATACAATCTTTCCCTCTGTCAGAAGTTTGCTCCTTGTATCGGGAGAGGCAGTTGTTATCTTGATATTGGAAATGAAAGGATGACAGTTTCTGTCCCATCCGGAGAAGCGGATTCTGTTAAAAGTCAATCCGGTGTAGATATTTGTGGGAGCATCAAGCACTTTTGCCCCAGCGTGATATATTCTTACCCTCCTGTTCTGTACCCATATTATAACGTGATTGACCTCTTCCAAAACAACCGGATTCTTGCTCGCCTCAGCAGTAAGCCAGTCGTTGTCCTCTTTATAACCAAGAGATTGCCATTTGTCGCTGCCCGGGTAGATATGAAGACCTCCAATTCCGGGATATAAATCATCATCAGCCCTCTCAGTGTTTTCTTCGGGATTTTCGTAAAGTGTAAAAATTATACCATCGTATGAATAATCTTTATCAGGAATAATATCAAACTCAACAATAAAATTTGAGGGCAGGGTGATCTTTCTCATATAACAGTAGACTGCATCCTCTCCATTCAGGTGAAGCCATTTTCCGGGAGCAATGCTTACGCTTTTAACCTCTCCGCTTCCGTTTGAAGTCCATAAGGCGGGAAAATCACCTATTGCATCCTGTGAGAAGTCTTCAAAATAGAGGATTTTATCTCCGGGGACAAAGTCATACTCCCCCTTTGAGGAGAACTGTTGAGGAGCTTTAACACTTTTATTTACAGGAGATACATCAGAATCTCCTGATTCTTCTGATTCCTCCGTTTCATTCTCTTTTTTTACCCCGCTCTCACTACCCTTCTCTCCCTTCTTCTTCTTGAAAATATCCTTAATTCCCCTTTCTACTTTACTCAGAGTAGAATCAACACCCTCTTCGATTTTTTCGTTAATTTTTCCGGTAGCCTTTTCTTTAAGAACTTCTTTGGGATTAACTACCTGAGCATAAACGTTGCAGGTAAAAGAGATCATAAATATAACAGTTGTTACAAATAGTAGATTTAATGTTTTCATACCACTTCATTATTAGATAAATAGATAGATAAAGGAACATCAAATCCTTTAAAACAGATAGTAAAAAAACGACAGCTGTTTCTATTCTGACTGTTTCCCTGATAATGATTTTGCGTAAAAGAGATCTCTTTTGAAGAAGCAATCAGGGGTTTCACCTGTTATTGCTTTGAAATCTTTTATGAAATGTGTCTGGTCAAAATAATTTCCCTCAAAAACAATATTTTGATAGTCAGGTGTTTCCCCCTTTTTTAACTTGTTCCATATATGATTGATCCTGACAATTCTAATCAGGGTTTTGGGAGTGACTCCTGTCCTGATCCTAAATTTACGTTGCAGAGTTCTCTCGCTCAAGTCAAAGGAATTTTCTATGCGGGATAAAGGGGTGCGCACGCCCTCATTAATTATTTTATGGTAGAAACAGTCAATTGTATCAGGTTTGTAGGAAGGATAATTCATGCCTGTTATAAACTCCTGGAAACAGTTAATTCTGGACTCTTCTGTTTCACATTTAACAAGCTTCTCCCATAGAGGCAAAAAAAGTTCTGCTGAAAGTTCTAAAAACGGAATCTCACCGTTATCCATATTAACACTGAATATTTTGGATAAAACAGTTGGATTGCATAAAACAATAAAAGTTGAGAGATTACCGAAACATCTTATCTGGTGTGCACGGGATTTAATCGGAGTGAGAAAGTAAGGAGGTAGCACCAGAGATTGTTCACCCACAAGATGGGGACGGCTTCCCAAATGAAACACTAAAGCAACATCCTCTCTTGGTATAAATTTATCGTAGACAATCTCATTGGGATCGGAATAGATAAACTGGTATTGTCTTACAATCCAGTCAAAATCCTTCCCAGGGGTATGAAATTTTACAATCATACCTAAAAATAAGTATAATTATTAAATGGTACAAATTAAGAAATTCAGATCTTTCCTGAGAAAGAACTACCAGCGTATCATTAGATGTTATGCACCTAAAGCCTTTAATGCCTCAAACACCAGAAAAGCCGGCCAGACAATGGCTTTCAGAACGCCCAGCACACCTGCCCAGAAACCGGTTGCCTGAATAATAAAGTATATGGCTGCGCCAATCAGACCCAGACCATATACAGCTCCCGAAGGAGCACAATTTTGAACCTGTTTGTTCATGATGATAAAAATTTACAGGATGTAAATATAACAATATATGGGGAAATTCCACCCTCTGAATTGTTGTAACAATAAAATTGGCTGATAGGTTGATTCTCAAAACAGTTTATAAGGATACTCCACAGATACCAGAAAGAGTGGATGGGCGGGAACCGAGCTACCTGCAGCACATCTGTTTTTTTTCTCCATTACCTCAATAATCCACTCCGGATTCTCCTTCCCTCTTCCAATTTCCAGAAGTGATCCGACAATTGCTCTTACCATATTTCTAAGAAACCGGTTAGCCGTAATGTTAAAGCAGTATGTTTTTCCTGACAAATTTTCATATGATGGGCATGACGTTGCTTTTAAGGAGAGGGGAGAGTCCGGTGACCAGAATGCCTCTTTTACTGTGCAGATGTTGGTCTTGGCTGAGGAGTGAAGCTTTGCCATTGAGGTAAAATCGTGCTCCCCTGTCAGATATTTAGCTGCTTTATTCATCTGCTCAATATCAATCCGATAAGGGAAATAATAAGAAAACTGATTCAGGAAAGGCTCCTTTGCGGTATGAATAAAATAGCGGTAGCTGCGGTTAACAGCATCAAACCTGGCATGTGAGTCCGGGGCAACCTGGCATATATTGTCAATTGCGATGTCAGAGGAGAGAATGGCATTCAATTTGTAAACTATTCTGGGGTGATCTTCCGCGGATAACGGGGTTGAGAGATCAAAATGAGCAATATAATTAATGGCATGGACTCCTGCGTCAGTCCTGCCTGCACCGGTAACCGCTATCTTTTCTCCAAAGAGAAGTCCCAGTGCTCTCTCAACCTCGTCCTGTACAGAATTATGGGTGGCCTGGTGCTGCCATCCCCGGAATGATGTACCTTTAAAAGATATAGATATATAATAGCGCATTGCAGAAAAATGAACTAAATTTGCTGTTTACATTGCAAAAATACAAAATCAAACAATATGGAAACCGTTAACATCAAAGAACTAAACGAAAAGATTCAGAGAGAGAGTGCCTTTGTGGATATGATCACCATGGAAATGAATAAGGTTATCATCGGTCAGAAACAACTGGTGGAAAATCTTATGATAGGGCTGCTAGCTGACGGACACATTCTGCTCGAGGGGGTTCCGGGGCTTGCCAAGACATTGGCAATAAACACATTGGCTTCTGTGATTGATGCAAAATTCAACCGGATTCAGTTTACTCCCGATCTTCTCCCTGCAGACCTGATAGGCACCCTGATATATAGCCAGAAGAGTGAACAGTTCCAGATAAACAAAGGTCCTGTATTTGCAAATTTTGTATTGGCAGATGAAATTAACCGTTCTCCTGCCAAGGTGCAATCTGCCCTTCTGGAGGCTATGCAGGAGAGACAGGTTACCATTGGCGACAAGAGTTTCAAGCTGCCTCAGCCTTTTCTTGTAATGGCTACCCAGAATCCCATCGAACAGGAGGGGACATATCCGCTCCCCGAAGCGCAGGTTGACAGATTTATGCTCAAGGTGGTAGTGACATACCCTAAAAAAGAGGAAGAAAAACTGATAATCAGAATGAACAATGCAGGTGAATTCCCAAAAGCCAACAAAGTCTTAAAGCCTGAGGATATTATGCGTGCAAGGGAGATTGTCCGTGAAGTCTATATGGATGAAAAGATTGAAAGGTATATTGTAGATATTGTATATGCAACCAGAACTCCAGAGGATTATGGTGTTCAGAAACTTAAGAGTCTTATCTCCTTTGGGGGATCTCCCAGGGCCAGCATAAGTATGGCAATGGCAGCCAAGGCATATGCCTTTATCAAACGCAGGGGATATGTTATTCCTGAGGATGTGAGGGCTGTCTCCCATGAGGTGCTCCGTCACAGGATCGGACTTACCTATGAGGCAGAGGCAGAAAATATTACAACAGAAAATATAGTTACAGAAATAATGAACACTGTGGAGGTTCCCTAGTATGTCACCGGAAGAGCTGTTAAAAAGTGTAAGAAAAATTGAAATAAAGAGCAGAAGGCTCTCCAGGCAGATTTTTGCCGGTGAGTATCACTCTGCTTTCAAAGGGAGAGGTATGGCCTTCAGTGAGGTGAGAGAGTATCAGACCGGGGATGATGTGAGGAGGATGGACTGGAATGTAACAGCAAGACTGAATGCTCCCTACATAAAAGTTTTTGAGGAAGAGAGAGAACTGACTGTTGTGCTTCTGGTGGATGTAAGCGGATCGAGATTGTTCGGGACATCTGCAAAGACAAAGAAGGAGCTGATAACAGAAATTGCGGCCTTGCTTTCATTCTCTGCCTCTGCAAACAACGACAAAGTCGGGGCTCTCTTTTTCAGCAGCAGAGTGGAAAAGTTCATTCCCCCAAAGAAGGGGAGGAGCCATTTACTGAGAATAATCAGGGAGCTTATCGAATTCGAACCCAGGGAGAGAGGGACAGATATTGGAGAAGCACTCAGGTATCTTACTAATGCAATCAAGAAGAGGTGCACTGCATTCCTGTTGTCAGACCTGACTGATGTCGACAAGGAGGGAAAACCCAGGTACGAGGAGGCTCTTAAAATAGCAGTGAACCGTCATGACATCTCTGTTGTCAATGTATATGATCCCCGTGACAGGGTGCTCCCGGATGTAGGGATGATAAGAGTTATGGATGCCGAATCGGGGGAAGAGAGATGGATAGACACCTCCTCAAAAACTGTAAGAAGAGAATTCACCGGGTGGAATGAAAAAGTGAGACAGGCAACAATCCAGTGTTTGCGCAGATATAAGGTGGATTCTGTTAGCATAGCAACAAATGAGGATTTTGTAAAGGGTATGATCTCCCTCTTCGGCAGAAGATGAGGGTATACAGGCAAATTAAAAGCTGATGAATACAAATGTAAAGGATACAATACTGATAGGTGACCACAGGGTACTCTCTTTCAAGACGAAGGTGCCCAAAGATGTAAAGTTTATCTTTCCCGCTCCGTCAAATCCTGTTACACAGGGAGTGGAATTAATCGGGCAACCCGTTACAGACACACTCTCAGACAAGGGAGGGGAGTTGGAGCTGGAGACAAGAATCACCGTAACCTCCTTTGACAGCGGATCCTACACATTACCGCCTGTTCCTGCCTATCTCCAGCACTCTGACGGTCTGGTGGATACGGTATGGTTTGATGGAGGTAAGCTGGAAGTGACAACTATACAAATAGATACAACAACCTTTAAGCCATATGACATTAAAGGCCAATTGACCTATCCCTATACAGTGGATGAGTTTCTACCCTGGGCAGGACTTCTTTTTGCTGCGGTGTTGCTGGGATATTTTATAAGAAGGTTTATCAGGAGCAGAAGGGAGAAAAGATCACTCTTTGCGAAACCGGTAGTGCAGGATCCTCCATACATTGTGGCTTTAAGGGGCCTGGAGGAGATAAGGTCCCGGAAATTATGGCAGAACAATCAGGAGAAACTGTACTATACAGAGATAGTTGACACCCTGAGACTCTATCTTGAGGGTAGGTTTAATATCACCACCATGGAGAAAACTACGGGAGAGATTCTGGATTCACTCTCCTCATTAAGAATTGAACCAAAGGAGTTTTCCGGACTTAAAGATCTGCTGACACTTGCAGATTATGTCAAGTTTGCAAAATACAAACCGTCAAAAGAGGATAACGAAAATGCCATTCCGGCAGCTATCAGGTTTGTGAACGCAACATTCTCAGAGGATTCAGAAGAGGAAAAAGGGAGGTAATATGTTTTTTGAATATCCGGATATATTATGGCTTGAATTGATACTGGTGCCGATGGTTGCTCTCTATGTATTCAGGGAGTTTCGAGGCAGCTATCCTTCTCTGAGATTATCAACATCAGCTCCGTGGAAGGGATCAGAGCTCAGACTTAAGAGATATCTCAGCCATCTCCCTTTTGTGTTCAGGTTTATTGCCACGGCAGCACTGATTCTGGCTATTGCCCGCCCCCGCTCTTCAGAGGATTTTGAAAAGATCAACACAGAGGGAATTGATATAATATTTGCGCTGGATATTTCAACCAGTATGCTGGCACGCGATTTTAAACCCGACAGGATAAGCGCTGCAAAGGATATTGCCATTGAATTTGTTGCACAGCGTCCTAACGACCGCATGGGAATAGTGGTCTTTGCAGGGGAGAGTTTCACACAATGCCCTGTGACAACAGACAGAGCCACTCTCATCAACCTGATGAAGGAGATTGAAACCGGTCTGATTGAGGATGGTACCGCCATTGGGAATGGTCTTGCAACGGCAGTGGCAAGACTTAAGGAGTCCAAAGCACCCAGCAGAGTGATAATTTTACTTACTGACGGGGTTAATAACAGAGGAGAGATATCACCAATGATGGCAGTGGAGATTGCAAAAACCTATGGGGTGAGGGTGTACACTATAGGAGTGGGAGCTATGGGTATGGCTCCCTATCCGGTTATGACCCCGTTTGGTGTGGATATCCAGCAGGTTAAGGTCGAAATTGACGAAACGTTGCTTAAGGAAATTGCTCTGCAGACCGGAGGAAAATATTTCAGGGCTACAGACAATACCAAGCTTTTGGAGATATACGGGGAGATAAATAAAATGGAGAAGGTTAAGACAGAGGTCGATTCCTTTCCCATCTACAAAGAGCTCTTTATGAAATACGCACTGA
>JALNXR010000046.1 GCA_023230265.1 Bacteroidales bacterium
TAAGCTGCTAAGGAGAATAAAAAGAGGGAAAGCATAACTAATTAAAATGAGGCTATGGATAAGTCAGTATTTATCAAACTGAATAATAGCCGCCCATAAGATCCAGCAATTCATTTGTGATAGCCTGCTGTCTTCCTTTGTTGTATTGAAGGGTAAGTTCCTGAAGGAGTCTTTTGGCATTTTCTGTTGCCATCTGCATTGCAACTGTCCTGGCAGCATGTTCGGCAGTGCGGGAGTCGGCCAGTATGAGGGAAATTTTTGCTCTCATCAGCATTCTGAGAATTTTTTCCCGGATCTCTTTCATCCCTGGCTCAAGTATATACTCATCTAAATTATCAGAATAACCGTATTCAAATAATTTTACAGGGAGATAAACCTCTCTTATTGTGTTCTGAACCAATGTAGAGGTAAAATGGTTGTAAATAAACTCAATATGATCAGTTTCACCTGCTTCATACATTGCACACAGCCGGGATGCCAGATCCTTAATATCTTTTCCGGAGGGTTTATCTGCAACTCTTTCAGGCAGGGTTTCTATTTCCACTCCTTCCAGGTCTTTCCGGAGATGCTTGGGAGCACTCTTCCCAATGGCAATGACACGGATTTTATTAATGTTCTTCTCCCGGAACTCTTTTACAGTTTTGACAGTCAGCTTTTCTGCATTTGAGTTAAAAGCTCCGCACAGAGTAGTATTTGAGGATACCACCACCAATGTTAAATGACTGACATCCCGTTTGATGCACAGAGGATGTACAACGGATGCATTATCACTTTGAGGAATATTATCCTCTTTTTCGTGACTGTGGATATATGTTGAGAGAAGTATCTCCCTAAGGTTTTTCTCGTATCTTGCTGTATTTGAGAGAGCAATCTGAGCTTTGTGCAATTTAGAGGAGGAGATTATACTCATGGCCGAAGTAATCTTGAGCGTACTCTCCACTGTAGAAATCCTGCTTTTTATCTCTCTTAATATTGCCATTTTATCCGGTATAACTCATTATTTTAACAATTGTGAGCAGATTGCAGATGCAATATTTTCAATCGCAACTGTGATCGTATCATCAAACTCTCCGTTTCTTATCTTTTCCGGGAGGTCGGTTGATCTGAATTTTAACAGAAAATTCCTCTCGAACAGGCTTACCTGATCTACTGAAATATCCTTAAGCAGATCTCTGGTTCCGCAATATAGCACGGCAACCTGCTCCTCAACCGGCATTGGTGCCCTGTTATCCTGTTTTAGCAGAACAGCGTTCTTGCGTCCCTTGTCAATAATTCTTGCTGTTACGGGATCCAGATCACCTCCAAACTTTGTGAATGCCTCAAGTTCGCGGAATTGAGCCTGATCAATTTTAAGTGTTCCTGCCACCTTCTTCATGGCTTTTACCTGTGCGTTACCCCCTACACGGGAGACTGAGATGCCCACATTGATCGCTGGACGGTCCCCTCTGTTAAAAAGTCCGGTATCGAGGAAGATCTGACCATCGGTAATTGAAATAACATTAGTAGGAATGTATGCCGATACATCACCGGCCTGGGTTTCTATGACAGGGAGTGCCGTAAGAGAGCCGCCACCTTTGACTTTACCCCTGAGAGTCTCGGGTAAATCGTTCATCTGCTCAGCAACCTCTTGCTGGTCAATAATTTTGGCTGCCCTCTCAAGCAACCTTGAGTGAAGATAAAATATATCACCGGGATAGGCCTCTCTTCCGGATGGTCTTCTGAGTATAAGGGAAAGTTCACGGTATGCAACTGCATGTTTAGAAAGGTCGTCATAGATTACCAGTGCATGTTCTCCCGTATCCCTGAAATATTCACCTGCAGCAGCTGCTGCAAAAGGTGCAAAATATTGCATTGCTGCTGAATCAGAAGCAGTTGCAGATATTATTGTTGTGTATTCCATAGCTCCGTGCTCGGTGAGATTCTTAACCAGAGATGCAACTGTAGAACCTTTTTGCCCTATTGCCACATAAATACAATAAACAGGTTTTCCGGCCAGATAGTTATCCCGCTGATTGATTATAGTGTTGACTATTATAGAGGTCTTTCCGGTCTGACGGTCTCCAATTATGAGCTCTCTTTGACCCCGTCCGATAGGTATCATTGAATCAATTGCTTTGAGCCCTGTCTGGAGAGGCTCTTTGACAGGCTGACGAAATATAACCCCCGGAGCTTTTCTCTCCAGCGGCATCATACATCTTTCCCCGGTTACAGGTCCTAAACCGTCCAAGGGTTCTCCCAGGGGATTGATAACCCTGCCTAACAAACCTTTGCCAGCAGCTATAGAGGCTATCTTTCTGGTCCGCTTAACTTTATACCCCTCTTTTACAAGATGTGTAGGGCCGAGCAGAACAACTCCCACATTATCTTCTTCCAGGTTCATCGCAATTGCTTCCAGTCCGGAATCAAACTGAACAAGCTCCCCTGACTCCACATTATTAAGACCGTAAACCCTTGCTACTCCATCGCTTATTTGCAATACAGTTCCTGATTCCTCAAACTTATATTTGTGTGATAGACCTTGAAGCTGTTCCTGCAGTATTTCCGAAACCTCGCTTGTACGAATCTTCTCTGTCATAATTTAATCTTATTTGGTTTCTGATAATTCTCTTCTAATCTCTTTTAATCTTCCGGATATGCTTGCATCCAGGACCCTGTTCCCGATTTCCAGAATAAAGCCTCCGATAATGGATGGATCTGTTCTCTTCTCTATCTCTACCTCCCCTCCGGAAATTTTTTTTACAAAGGATACAACTCCGTTGTCTGTAGCTGCATCTGTTTCAATTGCAGTAGTAAGCCTGCATTTGTTAATGTTATGGGTCTTTCTGTACAGGTCAGCATAACTCATCATTATACGGGGAATTTCGGGTTCTCTCCCGTTTTTGAGTATAAGGTCAATAAAGTCAGATAATTCCTTTGTAATATGACTCCCGGAAGCTGTTACCAGTATCTCTCTTTTGATTTTTGTTTCAATGGCGGGATTAGTCAATATATGCACAATCTCCGGGAAAGATTCAAAACTCTGGATGAGAGTGTTTACACTAATGTACACATCCTCCTCCCCCGCACCGGATGAGGCATGCAGATGAAGGGCCCTGGCGTATCTTGTCGGGATGTTCAGTTTATACATATTCAGGATCTCAAATCGATATTGTCTTTCAGAATTTCATTTATCATCTCGAGTTGGTTCTCTCTGTCAGCAAGATTTTTTCTCAGGATCTGCTCTGCCGTGGCAAGGGATAACAGGGCCATCTCGTTACGTGCTTTTCTGAGAGAATCCTGACGAACTCTCTCAAGCTCCTTTCTGGCCCTCTCAAGCTCCTGTGCAGATATTCTTCCTGCCTCTTCTTTGGCCTCAGAGATGATTTTTTCTCTGATTATACCCGCCTCCCTTAATATTTTAACTTCCTCTTCCCTGGCAGCAGAGAGAATGGCCTCCTTTTGCCTGGCAGCCGTTTCAAGCTCCAGTGCTGCAGTCTGAGCATCTATAAGTGATTTGGAGATGATCTGTTTCCTCTCTTCTACCATTTTGACTATTATTGGGAATCCAAATTTTGACAGAATGAAAAGTACAACCGAGAAGGATAACACCATCCAGAAAATCAGACCACTATCAGGTATTAACAGCGACATAATCCCAATATTAAAAACTTATAACATTAAAGAGCCATAAAACAAACCACAATAGCAAAAAGACATGCGCTTTCCACCAGGGCTGCAGCAACTATCATGCTCATTCTAATGTCGTTTGCAAATTCAGGCTGACGGGCAATTGCTTCCATTGCAGATGAACCGATTTTTCCGATTCCGAATGCAGCAGCAATGGCTGCAATTGCTGCTCCGAGTGCTGCTCCGATTGTCCCCAGTTCCATCGTGGGAACAACTGCTTGTAAGAGTGTGATCAAATACATATGATTAATTGTTTAAAAGTTGAAAATATTTGCTGATTATATTGTTTTTTTCTGTTTTGCATGAGACTCCTCTGCACGCGACAGTCCAATAAAGACTGCCGATAACATAGTGAAGACATAGGCTTGTATATAGGCAACCAGTATTTCTATAACTGTCATAAATACAGTTAGTATTATAGACATAACTGTCATCCCTCCGTTTACAATTGGTCCCATTTGAGCTGTAATGAATATGATTGATATCAGTCCGAGTACAACCGAGTGACCAGCTGTGATATTTGCAAATAGCCTGATCATGAGTGAGAAAGGCTTGGTAAACATTCCAATCATCTCAATAAATGGCATCAAAGGAATTGGTAGTTTCATCCATTTGGGTACTTCCGGCCAGAAAATTTCCCTGTAATACTCTCTGGTTCCGAATATGTTGACAGTAAAGAATGTAAATAATGAAAGGACCATGGTTATTGCAATATTCCCGGTTGTATTTGCTCCACCCGGAAATAGTGGTAGCAGTCCCATAAGGTTGTTAATGAATATAAAAAAGAAGGCGGTTAGCAGATATGGAGTATATCTGAGATAATCCTTGCCGACGCAAGGCTTTATCATACTGTCAGTTATATCCATTATAAACATCTCCATAAATCCTGCAAAACCTCCCGGAACCACAAGCGGATTTTTTCTGTATCTCCTTGCTGTGTAAAGTACCAGATATATCAGTATAATGCTGTTGATAATGATTGCAAGGACGTTTTTTGTAATAGAGATATCAAAGGGACGGCTCTCCTCACCGTTTGATAAAATTTCTACGATTTTACCTTTATATTTTCCTGTTCCGGCAATTCTCAGGTTTTTGTAACTATCACCCTCCTCCAGTCTTGAAGAGAGAAACAATGCAGCTCCGCACTCTTTTCCTATCACAATAACAGGAAGAGGAAGTGATATATCTTTATCATTGAATCTGGTAATGTGCCAGCTGTAGGAGTCACGGATATGTTCGTTGATCATACCCTTGACATCAGGTTTTTCCGCATATAAATTGCAGGAAAAGAACAGGGCTGCAGTAAGCAGGGATAGAGTTGTTTTAAAAGAGCTCATTTTTTCATTCTCTCCTTTTCAAACTTGATAAAGAGATAAGTTTCCACAAACAGGAAGAAAAAATAGAAGGCTACTGTAATGAGTGTGAAGGGGTAACGGTGGTCATCAGTAACCATATTGTATGCCAGAATAAAGCCGATAGTAATTATCAGCTTTACAGTTCGCATCATCATGTAGGTGTTAACTACCTTTGCAGGAGAGCTTCCTTTTGTAAAAAGAAGTATCCACAACATAACAAACCCTAGTAGCGTAAAATAGGCTGGTATAATGGGGTAGACAGGAAAATAGTATTGCGGGAGAAATTCTCTGAGTACAACGCCTACAATTATTCCTGTTGATATGTAGAGCGATAGAATGACAATGACCAGTGTGTACTTTTTAACTTTACTCATAATTATTAATTCTACTGCTCAAGGCAGAGCATTATATTGTTATTTTCAATTCTTGCAACACCTCCCCTGACAGAGTACCTCTCTTTGCTGTCTCCACCCTTTTTAACATACTGAACTTCTCCCGGAACAACGACACACATAATGGGGGCGTGGTTGGGAAAAACGGTAAACCTGCCTTTTACAGAGGGAATTGTAACAGATTCTACCTCAGCAGAAGTATACTTTCCTGACTCCTCTATGATGGACAGATTTAACATTCTATTTCTGATTTAATATTTTCTCCCCCTTTTCTATTGCCTCTTCGATAGTACCTACATTGAGGAAAGCCTGTTCCGGCAGGTGGTCAAGCTCTCCGTCCAGGATCATCTTAAATCCCTTAATAGTGTCTTCTATTGATACAATTGCCCCTTTTACACCTGTGTATTGCTCTGCCATGTGGAAAGGCTGAGAAAGGAACCTCTGGATCCTTCTGGCCCTGTTCACGGTGGTGCGGTCTTCGTCAGAGAGCTCCTCTATGCCCAGAATGGAGATTATATCCTGCAGCTCCTTGTTTCTCTGCAATATCTGTTTCACCCTCTGGGCAGTCTGGTAATGGTCTTCCCCTACAACACCGGGGTCCAGAACTCTTGAGGTGGATTCAAGAGGATCCACAGCCGGATAAATACCAAGCTCGGCTATCTTTCTGCTGAGAACAGTTGTGGCATCAAGGTGCGTGAAAGTTGTTGAAGGAGCCGGATCTGTGAGGTCGTCGGCTGGAACATAAACTGCCTGAATTGAAGTGATTGACCCCTTTTTTGTAGAGGCTATCCGCTCCTGCATTGCACCCATTTCCGTAGCAAGGGTAGGTTGGTAACCAACGGCAGACGGCATTCTTCCTAAAAGTGCCGATACCTCTGATCCCGCCTGTGTGAACCTGAAAATATTATCAATAAAAAAGAGTATATCCGTGCCTTCTGATCCCCCGTCCCTGAATGACTCGGCAACTGACAACCCTGCAAGGGCCACACTGGCGCGGGCTCCGGGAGGTTCATTCATTTGTCCGAACACAAGAGTTGCCTGAGATTTGGCCAACTCTTCAGGGTCAACTTTTGAAAGGTCCCACATACCCTTTTCCATATTATCTGCGAACTCCTTTCCGTATCTGATAACTCCGCAGGAGATCATCTCACGAAGAAGGTCATTACCCTCCCTGGTCCTTTCACCCACACCCGCAAATACAGAGAATCCGTTATGTTTTTTAGCGATATTGTTGATCAGCTCCATAATGATCACGGTTTTTCCTACTCCGGCACCTCCGAAGAGCCCGATTTTACCACCTCTGGAGTAGGGCTCAAGCAAATCTATAACCTTGATCCCGGTAAAAAGTACCTCTTTGGAGGTTACAAGTTCGTCGAATTTCGGCGGCTCCCTGTGAATCGGATAGGCATCTGCCATACTGAGCGGACTCATTCCGTCAATAGGTTGCCCCGTAACATTAAGCAATCTCCCTTTTACCTGGGGACCAACCGGAATCCTTATGGGTGAACCGCTGGGAAAGGCCTCTGTTCCCCTTCTGAGTCCGTCTGTGGAATCCATTGCAACAGTTCTTACGCTTCTTTCACCAAGGTGTTGGTGTACTTCCAGAATCAGGTCATGACCGTTATCTTTTGTAACTTTAATGGCATCGTGAATTCCGGGAAGAGAGAAATTTTGCCCCTCCTCCTCATTTTCAAAGCTGATATCAACCACCGGGCCGATAATCTGGGAAATTCGCCCGGTCGCAAATGTTTTTGTCATTTGAGAAAATAAAATTTGAGCATCAAAGGTACAAATTTTATCTATTGTTGCTATCTCATCTCTTTTTTATTATCTCCTGAAAATAGAGTGCAAAGGAGCGGTAGAGAAAATGGGTCCACTTTCCGAAGGGTACAATTATCATTGCCCATTGCACCAATACAGTCAAATGAATCAGATATATCCAGATATTGTTCTCTATCAGGTCCACATCCACAAAAAGCCTTACAATAAATGCTGTGAAACCCATTAAAAATAGCCATATCACAAATAACCAGTCAGATGGTCTGGAGTGGCGGCTTATCTCCCTCTTTGCCTTTATTCTCTCCTTAACAAAGTCTGCAGTAACAGAAAAGACAATAATACTGACTATATATCCCGCAACAGTTATGATTGGGTTTGCTGTTCCCAGCCAGTCGAATACGACTGTCATTAACAGCAGGGTGAGATAACCAATTACCAGTATAAAGTGTTCAAACCACCTCCTTTGGTTGTTATCACATCCCAGTGCCCTTTTTTGGGTGAACATATGAATAAATAGAGTGCCTGCACCCTTGATGTATCTGGCCAAAGAGGGATTTGTCCCCGGACGGATAACGGCAAGATACCACATTCTGATAATATTAGGCAAAAGGATAACAACAAAAACAGTACCTATTGCAAACATCTCAAAAAGATGTCCAAGGTGCATAATGGGCTTTGCCTCAAACTTGTTAAAGAAGGCAAACAGGATAACGCCAGTCACTGCCAAAAGCATTGCCACAACCAATAGTGGCAGGGAACGGTACAGTAATCCGGAAAATCCGGTCCAGTCATATCGTGCAGTTAGCCATCTTCTGAGAGACATCATCAGCTCACCAGGATTTGCACTTTGCGGACAGTAGGTTGAACACTCCCCGCAGTAATAACAGGACCAGGGTTTTAGAGATGATTCTATCTCCTCTTTAATTCCCAGAGCTGATAATCTTACCAGCTCCCTGGGAAAGGCCTCATCTTTTGTTGCAAGAGAGCATACAGCTGTACAATTTCCGCAGTTGTAACAGGAGGTAAAATCAAAAGCTCCATATTTTTTCAGCTCCTTTGAGAATTTCCGGTCAATCTTTGTCATCTCACTTCACTTTATATTTAAAATACTCATCCATATCATCAATCTCCCCTGTGCTTACCAATCCGAATTTCACCAGAGACAGCAGGTAATATACCATTTTGTCTGAGGGCATCCCTATCCTTTCGCACAGCTGTGCAATTGTAAGATCTTCTGTGCGGAGTTCCTTAAGTATCAGTCTTTTGATCTGGTTAAATTCCTTAAGGTTCTCTTTTACATCTGCTGGCACCTGACGTTGCTCACGCATAATTTTGAACGTCTCTTTTACTTCTTTCATTTTTACAAAATTACTGAGAGAGAACATCTATCATGTCTTCTATCTCTTTGTTCGTGAATGATATAAGTTCTAATGCGTCTTCCGGACATACCGGCAGGCACATACCACATCCTTTACAGACAGAGTTTGTAATTTCTGCAATTCTCTTTCCTCCTTTATCAATAGGGGTGATGGCATTAAAAGGACAGGTCTGTAAACATTTTCCGCACCAGGAGCACTTCATTTCATCAACAAATGCTACTATCGGTTCAAGTTCCAGTTCTCCTTTCGAGACAATCGAGTGAGATTTTATGGCCGCAGCTAGGGCTGAGTTGACACTTTCCATACTGTTTTTTGGCCCCTGGCAGCATCCCGCAATTGTGATTCCGTCTATAGCGGTCTCTACCGGTCTGAGCTTCATGTGTATCTCATTATAGAAGTTATCCCTTCCTCTTGGCAGTTTAAAGATTGCTCCGGTGTTGTCTCCCTTTGCGGAGACCATCCCGGTTACAAGTACAACCATGTCAACATTAGCCTCAAGCTCTCTTTTCCCGGAGAGAATATCTTTAACTCTCACAATTATCTCTCCATCACCATCTTCAATTACCGGCGGCTCCCTGTCGGGGAACTGAATAAAGAGATCACCTCTTTTATTGGCCTCTTTGTAGAGCAACTCCTGCTTTCCGTAACTTCTCATACCTCTTGTAAGATGATAGATATCAATTCCGGGAAATTTTTCGGTTGTATCCAGAGCACTACGCAGAGCTGCAGTGCAGCAGTATCTGGAACAATAGCTGTTTTCGCCCTTTATCTGACGGCTGCCTACACAATAGATAAAAGCGACACTCTTTATCTTTTTACCATCGACAGTAAATACTTTTTCTTTCTGTTTTCTCAATAGTGAGTTGAAATGTTCCAGAGTGACAACTCCGGGAATTGTCCCGAATCCGTACTCTCCGCTTTTTGGTGTGTAGCTGTCAAATCCGGTTGCTACCAGCACTGATCCCACATTTATCACTCTTTCTGATGGATTACCCTCGCCGGATTGGAGATTTTTTTGCAGCTTAAGTGTAAAATCGCCAATATTTCCTTTACTTTCAGCCACCTGGTATCCTGTTAGAAGTGTTATGTTTTGTTCTTTTGCAATCTCCCCTGACAACCTTTTGATAATTGCTTCACCTGATACTGTTTCAGGTGCCACAGTGTTTATTTTTAGTAAACTACCACCGATTTTTTCCTCTTTCTCAATAAGGTAAACCAGATCATTCATTGCAGAGAGTGCCTGTGCGGCCTTTATTCCTGCAATACCGGCACCGATAACAGCTACGGAATTTTGTGATTTTATTCTGATAGGTTCCAGTGAGACAGCATGCCTGGCCTTTGCAATTGCAGCTTTCACCAACAGAATTGCCTTTTGGGTGGCACCCTCTTTATTGTCGGAGTGTGCCCAGGAAGCTTGTTCCCTTATATTGGCGTGCACATAATTGTATTTGTTGAGTCCGGCTCTTTCACTTACAGCCCTAAAGGTGGAAAGATGCAGCTTGGGCGAACAGGATGCTACTACAATACCGCTGAGGTTATTCTCTTTAATGTCAGAGTCCATATCCTTCTGGTTGGCATCCCCGCAGGCAAACATAGTGGTTTTTGAGAGCACGACTGCATTTTCATCTTTTACAGCCTCCCTCACCTTTTCAATATTAACATAATCGGAGATGTTTCCTCCGCATGCACATATATATACACCGATTCTCTTATCCATAATTGACTATTATGAGAGGTTAGCTTTTAAATACGCAGTTGCCTGAGCGGCAGCCGAACCGGCAGAGAGAATTGAATCAGGTATATCCATAGGGGCAGAGGCAGTACCGGAGACAAACACCCCATCTATAGAAGTTTTTGCCGGATTAGCCATAGGATCAGGCTGATATACAAAATTTAAATCGTCAGTTCTGAGAACTCCAGGTTTAAAGAGAGCGGAAGCCTCATCATTTGCCAGTACACCGACGGATAGTACAACCATATCGTGTTGAGCCTCTTTAATCTTGCCGGTGGTGATATCTTCATACCTCAGAATGAGATTGCCTTTCTCTCCACCTGTGATTTTGCCGATTTTTCCCTTGACAAAGTTTACTCCCATACCCCGTGCCTGTTCGTAGAATTCATCGTATCCCTTGCCGTATGCTCTGATATCAATATAGTATATAGTTATGTCTGCCATTGGAAGTGCTCCCATAAGCAATTGTGCCTGTTTGACAGAGTACATGCAGCAGATTTGGGAGCAAACAGGATTGCCTGCGGAATCATCCCTGGAACCTGCACAGAGAACATAGGCTATTTTGTCAGGGACTTTACCGTCTGAGGGTCTTAGAATTGTATTGAAAGGTCTGGTAGGGGCAAGCTGCCTCTCCATCTGCATAGAGGTAAGAACATTTTTTAACTTGCCAAATCCGTATCTGTCAATTTTTTGTGGGTCGAAAAGTTTAAATCCCGTTGCTACAATTACTGTTTTGATATCAATTACAAATTCAAGTTTTTTTTGAGTGAAATCTATACAGTCAGATGGGCAGGCCTTTTCGCAGGCACCGCACAGTGTGCAATTCTCAATATCAATTGCAGCAATTTTAGGACTGGCTATGGCAAATGGTATAAAAGCAGCTTTTCTCCCTATCAGGTTGAACTGATACTGGTCCGGAACGATA
>JALNXR010000001.1 GCA_023230265.1 Bacteroidales bacterium
CCTGCTTGAAGCAAATTTTTGCCAGCGAAGTTATTAACAGGCTGAACCTTGGAGCTTTTGGTGGCCCGCCGCTCCAGCCTGTTTATAACTTCAGACATACTATAAGACAGGCGGCTACGCTTCGCTAGGTTCTTTGCGTTTGTGTGGTTTCAAATCAGCCAAGCAACCGCTCTCCCTGAGCGGTGCGGGCCTGGGCGCATCAGCGAACCGGTGCAATAATCCACCGCGTAACGGCGGATTTACTATATTTGCGACACAAGTATGTCCTCCGCTATGCGGTGGACAACAATTATATTGAAACTCAATTTTTCAAATTCTTTTCAACCTGTATTTAGTTTAATATGCTAATATTCATTTGTGTTTTGAGTTTCATATCTGGTAGCAGGTAAGTTTTATTATGAGTGGTCTATCACTACCTATTTCAATTAATGAACTTGTTCACGGTCATACCGTGGAGTGGGAGCGCATTGAATTTAAAGAGGGGTGGAATCCAGAAGATATACTGCATAGTATTTGTGCCTTTGCCAACGATTTTCATAATTTGGGCGGGGGATATATTATTGTGGGCATTGCTGAAAAGGACGGCATTCCTGTATTGCCTCCCAAGGGGATACACAAAAACCAGCTTGATAAGATCCAAAAAGAACTGCTTAATTTAGGTCACTCCGCAATACAGCCAATGTATCATCCCATCTCTGTTCCTTATGTCATTGAGAGTCAGCATGTTCTTGTTATCTGGGTGCCCGGAGGCGAAACACGACCGTACCAATGTCAAGTCTCTCTATCGAAGGCTAAAAACCAATGGGATTACTACATTCGCAAACAATCCAGTTCAGTGCGTGCCGTCAAACAGGATAAGCAGGAATTACTTGGATTGACCGCAAAAGTTCCGTTTGATGATCGTTATAATCAACAGGCAGCTCTTGAAGATTTGTCACTTCGTTTTATCGAGGAATACTTAACCGAAGTCAACAGCGAGCTTGCCGAACAGATAGAACGCTTGCCTATCGAAACCATTGGCCGACAAATGAATATTGTCGGGGGGCCTGTAGAAGCACCATTCCCTAAGAATATCGGTCTCATGATGTTTAATGAACATCCTGAATGTTTTTTCCCTGCCACTCAGATTGATGTCATTTATTTTCCTGATGATCCTGGTGGAGATATTTTCGAGGAAAAAGAGTTCAAGGGTCCCTTGCCACGAATTATCAGAGATGCACTCAGTCATATTAAGCGCAGCTACTTGAAGCAGACTATTATAAAATATCCCGACCGGGCAGAGGCAGACCGAATTTGGAATTACCCCTATGCGGCAATAGAAGAGGCACTTGTTAACGCAGTCTATCATCGCTCTTACGAAATCCGTGAACCTGTGGAAGTTCGTATTACACCGGATGAACTAATGATCCTTAGCTTTCCGGGACCGGATCGCTCGATTAAAATGAAGGATCTCATCTCTGGCAAAGCCGTTAACCGCCGATACCGCAACCGGAGGATCGGTGAATTTCTCAAAGAGCTGGAATTGACCGAGGGGCGGTCGACCGGAATCAGAAAGATAAATCAGGCAATCGCACAGAATGGATCTCCCGAACCGCGTTTTGAAACAGATGAAGATAGAAGTTATTTTTTGGTTCGATTTCCCGTACATCCCAAGTCTGTGATTAAGGCCAAAAAGGAAAAAATTACAGGTGCAGATCAGGAGACCATAAAAGTCACCATGGGAGTCACAGGGGAAGTCACAGGGCAAGAAAATGCACAGCCAGAGTTACAGCCAGAGTTACAGCCAGAGTTGCAGCCAGAGTCAATGGGAACACGGATTCTCCGAAAACTTACAGAAAGTCCGATGGGGAAAGCACAGCTATCTCAAGCACTGGGACAGAAAGCTGTCTCTGGACAATTGAACAAGGTTATTCGGATGCTTGTTGCAGATCAGACCATTGAGCCGACAATACCAGACAAACCTACTAGTCGTTTGCAGAAATACCGCCTTACCGCCAAGGGGCACCAGGTTTTAAAGAACATCCGGTCTGGCAAGGACTATTAGGATTGATTTAGGGGACAGACGCGTTGGAACAGAGAGGCGGAATTGTAGTTGGATTTAGATGGAGATAGCGGAGTGAGGTGCGAGTGAGTTTACCAGGAGATAAGGAAAAAGCTTTGAAGTCCATAACGGGGACGATTGCAGCAGGGGCGCGGGTGGCAATCCGTTTTTCAGCTACGAAGGCTTGGACCGCACATCTTTCTGCACTTTTATATTCATTTTTCCATGAGTTTGTCCTATTATGTAATGAATGCATTAATTTCAAGTGGGAGTTGATAGAACGAGTAAGGCCTGATCGGAATAGTTTATGGCAGATTTGGTTGTAAATAAGGTTATGAGGTCAATTGAAGCGGCTGAGGAGCTGTATTATCGTCTTGTATTAGTAGCCGGTAAAAGCGGCACTGGTAAAACATCGGTCATGCAGAAGTTGGCTGACAAGCATAATACTGAGCTGATTAATATCAACTTGTGTCTGTCTAAAGAGCTGCTGGAACTTACGGAAAAACAACGGCAGTTAAAGCTTACTGAAATTTTATCTGGAATTTTCGATTGTACAAACAAGGTTGTTTTTCTTGATAATATCGAAGTTCTTTTTGATGTTGAACTTAAGCAGGACCCTTTGCGCTTGCTGCAGGGTTTATCCAGAAACCTTATCGTGGTCGCTTCATGGAATGGTTCATTTGATAACGGTAAGCTGACCTATGCTGAACCCGGCCACCGTGAATATAGAAAATATGATTCAATAGATGCTCTAGTTGTCGGCATAAACGAAGAGACAACAGCGGATTTTAGCCAATAAGTTGAGGATGATGTGATATGAAATACGGAGAGCTAATTCAATTTGATCCGATCGAATCGGTCGTTCAGCTGCGTGATGCTGATAAAACAAGTGCTGCTCATCAGTTGGTTAACACCTATGTTATTTCTGATGAAATGGCCGAGCGAATGGTGCGCCTCGTAATTCCTCAGCTGCAGTTTGAGCAGCCGGTTGATAACAAGGGAATCTTGGTGGTCGGTAATTACGGTACCGGTAAATCACACTTGATGTCTGTTGTTTCCAGTATTGCTGCCGATGCTTCACTCCTTGACAGTTTGAACCACGAGAGCGTTAAAGCTGAAGCAGACAAGATTGCCGGTAAATTCAAAGTCATCCGCACAGAGATCGGCGCAACGACCATGTCACTCAGAGATATTCTGGTTGCAGAGCTGGAAGAGCATCTTGATAATATGGGCGTGAATTATGTCTTCCCAGGCTCGGGTATGATTACCAGTCATAAACGAGCTTTTGAAGATATGATGGCCAAGTTCGATGAGGTTTTTCCTGAACAAGGTCTCCTACTGGTGGTTGATGAGTTACTGGATTATCTGAGAACCCGAAAAGATCAGGAGCTGATTCTTGATTTGAACTTCCTCCGCGAAGTCGGCGAGGTCTGTAAGGATCTTCGTTTTCGTTTCATAGCCGGTGTGCAGGAAGCAATATTTGACAGTCCAAGATTTGCCTTTGTGGCTGATAGCATCCGAAGGGTGAAGGACCGGTTCGAACAGATTCTTATTGCTCGAAGTGATGTCAAATTCGTAGTAGCCGAGCGTCTGCTTAAGAAGACCGTCGAACAACAAGCCAAGATTCGTGAATACCTGATGCCATTTGCTAAATACTATGGCGGCCTCAACGAGCGGATGGATGAATTTGTCCGGCTCTTTCCTGTACACCCTGATTACATAGACACATTCGAAAGAGTAACCGTTGTTGAAAAGCGTGAAGTCCTCAAAACCCTGTCTATGGGCATGAAGGGCATCTTGAATAAAGATGTTCCGGAAAATGAGCCCGGCCTGATCGCTTTTGACAGTTACTGGAGCACCTTAAAACAAAATGCCTCTTTCCGGGCTATCCCTGAGATACGGGCGGTTATCGACTGCAGTCAGGTGCTTGAGTCTCGAATCGAAAATGCTATCTCCCGCAAACAATATAAACCAATGGCGCTGCGTCTGATCCATGCGCTTTCCGTTCATCGACTTACAACTGGTGATATTTACGCTCCATTGGGAGCCAGTGCTGAGGAACTGCGCGACCGCCTCTGCCTCTTTGATCCACTGATTGCCGAACTTGGAAGTGATGAGCCGGACAAGGATCTACAGACTCATGTTGAAACCGTTCTTCGTGAAATACATAAAACGGTCAGTGGTCAGTTTATCTCCTTCAATGCCGACAACCGTCAGTTCTATCTCGACCTGAAGAAAACAGATGATTTTGACGCCCTTATTGATAAGAGAGCAGAAAGTTTAGGCGATACTCAGCTTGACCGTTTCTATTATGAAGCATTGAAGCGAGTTATGGAATGCCAGGACTCTACCTATGTGACCGGATACAAGATCTGGCAGCATGAACTGGTATGGCAGGATCATAAAGCCGCTCGTTCCGGTTATCTCTTTTTTGGAGCACCCAACGAAAGATCTACGGCTGTGCCGACTCGGGATTTTTACATCTATTTCATTCAACCAAACGATCCTCCACGTTTCAAGGACGACAAGGTCAGTGATGAGGTTTTCTTTCGGCTAAAACCATTGAGTGATACCAGCGAGGAATTTCAAACATCATTGAAGAACTATGCGGCTGCACTTGATCTGGCAGCAACGTCTTCAGGCCACGCAAAAGCTACCTATGAAGCCAAAGCCAATGGCTTCCTCAAGAAGCTCGTTCAATGGCTGCAGAAACACATGATGGATGCCTTTGAAGTGACCTATCAAGGCAGATCCAAGCCCATGAACGAATGGGCAAAAGGCAAATCCATCAGAGACCTATCAGGTTTATCGCCGCATGAAACCATTAACTTCCGGGATCTGGTCAATACCATTGCCGGAATCTGCCTTGCGCCTAATTTTGAAAATCAGGCTCCTGAATATCCCGTCTTTTCAGTCCTGATTACCGGAAACAACAGAGCGCAGGCTGCACAGGATGCGCTGCGGGCGATCGGTGGCCAGAACCGGACCAAGCAGGCAACGGCTGTACTGGATGCCTTGGAGCTTCTGGACGGTGAAAAGATAGAGCCTTACAAATCCAAATACACCCGCTTTATTCTCGATGTCGTAAAAGCCAAAGGACATGGCCAGGTCGTAAACCGGAATGAAATTATTCAGGACGATCACGGCTCAGAATATATGAATCCAGGCGGTTTCCGTCTAGAGCCGGAATGGATAACAGTATTGATCTCTGCTCTGGTTTATTCAGGCGATATTGTACTATCCATCCCGGGTAAAAAGTTTGATGCAACTGGACTTCAGCAGCTTGCAGCGACAGGCATGGATGAACTGATCCGGTTCAAACACCTCGAACAGCCAAAGGAATGGAATATCCCGGCGCTTAAGGCCACGTTCGAGCTTCTCGGCATGACACCGGGCATGGCTCAATTGGTCGCTCAAGGGAATGATGAGCCTATTCAAAATCTTCAGCAGTCCGTTGGCAAGATTGTTAAACGGATTGTGATGACACAGCAGACCTTGCGTGAAGGTCTTTCATTCTGGGGACTGAATCTTCTTGGTGGTACAGATCTGGCAAATCAGGCATCAGGATTGGATGGTGCCAAGACCTTCTTTGAGTCACTTCAAGCCTATACATCTCCCGGTAAATTAAAAAATTTCCGTTACAGCATGGATGAAGTAAAAGCCCATGAAAATGCAGTGAAGGCGCTGGATGATCTGGATGCCCTACGTGAATTTGTCATGGATCACAGCCCGACAGCCTCGTGGCTATCAACAGCCGAAGGTGTTTTACCGCCAGAGCACGACTGGGTCGATCGCATGAAAACAACCCGTCAGGATGTGTTGGAAATGCTCAAGCAGACCGATCTGACTGAACTGGCCAGCCAGTCCCAGAATGTCGGGGCAAAGCTCCAGCAACTTAAGAAAGACTATATCGTTGTTTACATCGGCCTTCATACCAAGGCCCGCTTAGGTATAAACGATGACAAACGTAAGGCAGCCTTGATGGGAGACCATCGCCTGCAGACGCTACTGAAACTGGCAGGCATTGATTTGATGCCAAGACAGCAGCTCACGGATTACCAGAACCGGCTGGCCGGACTGAAAAGTTGCTTCGCCTTGACCGAGCAGAACCTTGAGGCCACACCGGCCTGTTCGCATTGCCAATTTCACCCTACGGCTGAAATTGGAGTTCAGGGTTCAGGGTTTCTGGTTTCTGGTTCGGATAAGTTGCAAAAGTTGGAAGATGAGTTGGACAAGATGTTGGAGCAATGGACTGCAACTTTGTTGAACAACTTAGAAGACCCGATTACTCAGGCGAATATCAATGAACTGCTTCAAGATGATGATAAAAAGTTGGTGCAAGCCTTTATCGACTCCAAAGAATTGCCAGATGTAGTGGATAGTAACTTTACGCAGACGCTGAAAACAATTCTGGCCGGTCTGCAAAAGGTAATCATCAAAAAAAGTGACTTGTTGGCAAAGGTTTCTGATTTAGGTCCGGCAACACCAAATGACTTGAAAAGGGTGCTTAATACTTATGTGGACGAACTGGCAAAAGGAAAAGATCCGGCAAAAGTCCGCATCGTAATGGAGGCGTGAACCACAGATGGACACGGATCAACACAAAATTGAGAAGTTAATTCAGCAGGGAGAAAGCTTAACCCTGGAATTCAAGAGCGACCTGAAATGTCTGCCTGATCGCGACTTGGTGGCAGCGGTCGTGTCTTTGGCCAATACCGATGGTGGCGAGCTACTGCTTGGGGTTGAGGATGATGGCACACCGGAAGCTGTGCCATTTTATCCTCATGAATTCATTCAGCGCCAGTCGTCGATGGGACTAGTCGATCCCTCGGCCATGGTGCTGGAGGAAGTGGATGCCAGCCAGCTTGATCCCTTGCAACGCCTGCGCATTCGCAATGCCATCAAAAAATATGGTGGCGAACCATCCTTATTGCCGTTGGCAGATGAAGAGTTGGATGGTGCCTTAGGTCTGTGTTTAGAGGTGAACGGCATCAAGCGGCCAACGGTTGCGGGCTTACTTTTGTTGGGAACAGAAAACCTGTTGAGACAACACCTTCCTGCATATGAAGTCGCCTTTCAAGTTCTCAGTGGCACAGATGTAAGAGTAAATGAATTTTTCCGCAAACCCCTGCTTGAAACCTTTGAAGAGATTGAACTCCTTTTCAGGGCGAGAGTTGAAGAGGAAAAAATACAGGTTGGTCTTTTCCGCGTTCCAGTCCCCAATTATGATCGCCGTGCTTTTCGGGAGGCTTTTGTTAACTCTTTGGTACACCGTGATTTCAGCAGACTGGGTGCAGTTCATGTCAAAATATCTGACGACGGACTGACCTTTAGTAATCCAGGCGGCTTTGTCGAGGGTGTCAATCTTAATAATCTTCTGGTTGCAGATCCTCGTTCCCGTAATCCCCTGTTAGCTGATGTAATAAAAAGAATAGGACTTGCTGAGCGGACTGGAAGGGGTATCGACCGTATTTATGAAGGCATGTTGCGATACGGCCGACCGGCACCGGATTACTCAATGTCTAATGAGTTCACGGTTTCCGTGCAGATGGCTAACACGGCGGCTGATCTGGATTTCCTGAAAATGGTTGTGGAACAGGAAGACAAACCGGGAAACATGCCCGTTGATTCTCTGATTATTTTGTCGCGATTACGGAAAGAACGCAGGTTAACAACAGCTGACTTTGTTGCATCTGTACAAAAAACGGAGACCAGTGTTCGCTCTGTACTTGAAAAACTGGTTGAAACCGGCTTTCTGGAACCCCACGGTATCGGCAGGGGCCGGACCTATACACTGAGTGTTGATCTATATCAGAATGCCGGTCAGAATGCGGAGTATATACGCCAGGCAGGTTTTTCTGTCATCCAGCAGGAGCAGATGGTGCTTAGCTATATCAATAAACACGGAAGTATTAAACGAGCGGATGCCGCTGATTTGTGTCGCATCAGCCCGTTTCAAGCCACGCGATTGCTTAAACGCATGGAAAAAAAGGGCTTGATATTGCCGCTTGGACAGGGACGGGGGACTCGTTATGAGCAAAAATAGCAAGAATACGAGCGGCGCACGCAATCGCTCGTATTTTGCGAGCGGCGCACGCATCTGCACCTATTTATGCTCGCTGAGCGTAACTGGGCGCACCGAGCAAAAAGCGAGCTTTACGAGCATGGAGCCGCCTGGAACCGTGCGAATAATGCGCACGGCGCGTGAATATATGCGCTCAGCTCATAACTTATGCGCCAGACGCAAAAGGACGCGTATCGTTCCTATACACGCATGTATAGAAGCGTGCATCACTCGCCTTTATCATCAGTCGTGTGAATTTGTGTCTATTCGTGGTTCAAATAAAGGATAATATGAACAAACAAGAGAGTTTATTTAAAACAAAGGTCGTTCCCGGCAAACCGGGCAGCGGCAACCTTTTTGATGAAGAATTAGTTCCGGCTAATGACGATCCTGTAGTTTGCCTTGGCAAGACCTTCAATAACGATGCGGCGCGTCGTGCGCATTTTACCGAGTTGCTGCGTCAAAAATTGCGCGACCCGGAGTTTCGCAAAATCGAAGGATTCCCAATTGGTGAAGATGAAGACATTCTCAAGCTCAGCGATCCGCCGTACTACACGGCCTGTCCGAATCCATGGATATCTGACTTTATTGAAGAATGGGAGAGCCAGAAGCCGGAAAAGCCTGCGGATTATCATTATCACCGGGAGCCCTTTGCTGCCGATGTGAGCGAAGGTAAAAACGACCCGATCTACAATGCACATTCTTATCATACCAAAGTGCCGCATAAGGCTATTATGCGCTACATCCTGCACTACACTGAGCCGGGCGATATTGTCTTTGACGGCTTCTGTGGAACGGGTATGACCGGTGTGGCGGCGCAGCTATGCGGTGATCGAAAGGAGGTCGAATCTCTCGGTTATAAGGTTGATAAGGATGGTGTTATCTATCAGAAGCTGGAAGTTCATCCGCAGATTACGCAGATGGATGCAGATGAAAATACTGAAAATAATAATCTGCGAGAATCCGCGAAATCTGCGGATAAAAATGGATGGACTCCCTTTTCAAAACTGGGTGCTCGCAAAGCTGTATTAAATGATTTGTCTCCCGCTGCTACTTTTATTGCTTACAACTATAATACTCCTGTTGACATTAAAGCCTTTGAAAAAGAAGCTAAACGTATTCTTAAAGAAGTTGAAGACGAATGTGGGTGGATGTATGAGACTCTACATACGGATGGTAAGACAAAATGCAAAATAAACTATACAGTTTGGTCAGATGTGTTTGTCTGCCCTGAGTGCACTGGCGAACTTGTGTTTTGGGATGTTGCTGTTGACAAGGTAGGTAAATCGGTAAAAGACGAATTTGCTTGCTCACATTGCAACTCCGTTACGACAAAAAAGAAACTAGATAGAGCATGGGTAAGCAAGTATGACGAAGCTATTAAGGACACCATTCGTCAGGCTAAGCAAGTGCCAGTATTGATAAACTACATCGTAAATGGGAAACGTGCGGAAAAACCAGTAGATGCATCAGACCATGCACTCATAGATAAGATTGAAAGCAGTAAAATTCCATATTGGTTTCCAATATGTCGGATGATTGAAGGCGGAGAAACCCGAAGAAATGATCCTTTTGGAATTACTCATGTCCATCATTTTTTTACAAAAAGGAACCTGTGGGCATTAAGTTCTTTGCTTGATAAATGTGATTTACGATTTCGTCTCATGTTTCAATCAATAGTAGCTACATTGTGTTCTAGGTTGGTGAGATACAATATGGGTAAACGAGGTAATGGACCGTTAAGTGGGACATTATATGTATCATCGTTAAATGCTGAGGGTGAAATAACAAAACTGGCAGCAGGTAAAATCCGTAATTTCTCCAAAGCCTTTGTCGCAAAAGAAAACGGCATTGTTCAATGCCAAAGTTTCGAATATACGCATCTCAAAGCGGCTTCTGTGGATTATCTTTTTATTGATCCTCCATTTGGAGCTAACCTAAATTATTCGGAACTTAATTTTTTGTGGGAGGCATGGCTAAACGTTATTACCAATAATGTTCCTGAAGCGATTGAAAACAAAACTCAAGGCAAAGGCAGTCACGAATACCGCCATATTATGACAAATTGTTTTAAAGAAGCATACCGTGTTCTTAAGCCGGGTCGATGGATGACGGTTGAGTTTTCAAATACTAAGTCCTCAGTCTGGAATAGTATACAAACTGCGCTTGCGGATGCTGGGTTCATAATCGCCAACGTATCTGCCCTAGATAAGAAACAGGGCAGTTTTAAAGCGGTTACAACACTTACCGCAGTGAAGCAAGACCTTGTAATCTCAGCCTACAAACCGAACGGTGGATTTGAAGAGCGTTTTCAGAGGGAAGTAAAAACGGAAGAGGGTGTCTGGGATTTTGTGAGGACGCACTTGAAATACCTTCCTGTTATTAAAAAACAGGGGCTTGAAATCGTTGCTGTACCGGAACGCGACCCAAGAATTCTCTATGATCAGGTTATCTCGTATTATGTGCGCAAGGGTTATAATGTACCTATTGATAGTCAGGAATTCCAAAGTGGACTGTCTCAGCGATTTTCCGAACGTGATGGCATGTATTTCCGTCCGGAGCAGGTGGCGGAATATGACCGCAAAAAAATGCTGGCAGGTACTTCAGTTGCAAAACAGGCTGAGTTTGCCGGTTTTGTGAATGATGAAGCTTCAGCTATTGATTGGTTGCGGTTTCTGCTTAACCGTAAACCCCAGAGTTTTCAGGATCTAAATCCCGAGTTCATGAGAATCATCTCAGGTTGGAGCAAAAATGAGGTTGGCCTTGAACTCTCAACCTTGCTTGAGCAGAACTTCCTGTGTTACGACGGCAAAGTCCCCGTGCCCGAACAGATCCACAGCTACCTCTCCACCAACTGGAAGGATATGCGCAATCATCCTAAGGACGACCCTGCACTGGTTGCAAAGGCTAAAGGCCGCTGGTATGTTCCCGACCCGAACAAAGCGGGTGACTTGGAAAAGCTGCGTGAGCGAGCGCTGCTCAAAGAATTTGAGGAGTATAAGCAGGCCAAGAAAAAGCTCAAAATATTCCGTCTGGAAGCTGTCCGTGCCGGATTTAAGAAGGCCTGGCAGGAACACGATTATTCCGTTATCATAAATGTGGCAGAAAAGATCCCGAATAAGATTCTTGAGGAAGACCCTAAGCTGCTTATGTGGTATGATCAGGCCGTTACACGAATAGGAGGGGAATAACTATGCCTGCTGCGGTGGACCTGAGTAATTACGCGGACAACATTCTTGCCGCTGAAGATCGCCCACTATTTGAAGATGCCGTCGAAGCGGGAAAGGCAGGTGCGCTCCGAGCAGCTTATGTGATGATATGGCTAGCCTGCGCTGAATCCTTGAAGCGACGCTTTCGTGAAGCACAAAAACGTGATGGGGCTGCGGGGAGAATTGTTGGTGATGTAGAAAACAAGGAAAAAGAGCATAAGGCCGTAGATAAGTTCGTGCTGATGAAAGCGCATGAGTACGGGTTCATTTCCGATTCTGGCCACACAGTCCTTAATCATGTTTATGAGATGCGCTGTTTGTATGGGCACCCTTACGAGGAAGCACCTTCACAAGAGCAGGTCTCGCACGCTGCGGCCGTAGTTGTTGAGCATGTATTGTCGAAGCCCGTCAAGCTGCGACATGGTTTTGGCAAACAACTACTTAAAAGCCTATTAGAAGAACCCAATTTTCTTGATGATCAACAAACTGCTGTCGTGGCGTTCGCCAAGGATATTCTCCCACGTATTGATGAAAGCATATATGGCTGGCTACTCGATAATTACTGGGAGGAGCTGGAAAAAATTGCTGATGATTCATCCATGGCAATCTTCTTTCGCCGAGGGACTTGGTTTTCTCGTACCATGTTAAAAAAAGTTGGTGTGGATGTTTTCTCTCACGATGACTGGCATGACCGGTCCAGCCGGTTTCCAAAGACACTGATGCGGGCATGCAGTATCGCTGAAATATTCACGGAGCTTGGAAAGCGAGCACAGGATTCATTGGTTGGCTTAATCATCGCTGAATCAAGCACGCGTGCCAGTGTTCTCAAACACCTCGAACAACTCAGTATTAATGACGCATTGACCACGCGTCAGCATGCCCGATTTATCGAGCATATTTCCGAGATGGGAATAGGCGAAATTCGTTCCGCCGGTCTAAGCACGCTGACTTGCTATAGTAAATTGATCGATGCCATGAAATCCCACAACTGGTATGTGCAGAATCCTGCAATCGACCTTGTTGTGTCGAATGGACCCGACCAAGCAGCTGAACTCAATGCGGAACAGCAGATTAATTTAGGACGAAACATTCTTCAGTGTGCTGACGGAACAGAAAAATCTGCATGCATGTTTCTTGAAGAGCTCGCAAAGGACGGGTCTTTATGGCCGTTTGATGTGGTGCGCGGGATTGCTTTGGAGTCGTTCACAAATGAGGAAGATCAGATCCGATTCAAGGAACGTCATCTGGGTCGAGTTCTTTCCGCCATTGACCACTTAGAGGATGATCAACAAGAGCAAATTATAACGGAGATTGCTGCATCAGTCGATGTTGGCACTCCAAAAGACAGGGTTGATCAAGATGATTTTGAAGGTCCTCTTGATTCAGTGAACGCATACACATGGGCAGCACCATTGTTGGAAAGTCTCAAAGCGAAAGCAGCAGCTCTTCCTGAAGAGGAGGATTAGCGGATGGAGTCGCTTTGGAAATACAGCACAATACACAAAAGTGCCTGCAAGGTGGTTGATGAACAGACCTTGTGGGGGCAGACGGTATGTCGTGTCTGGCTGCCGACTCAAGATGCAGTTGTGCGTGTTCCCTTGTCGGACCTGCAGGCAACAACAACCGATCAAAACCCGGAAATTGAAGCCCATCGAATCGCATATATCTCTGCTGCTGCAAAGGTGGCCGAGGTGCTTGAAGGCTCCTCAAGTGCCAGTGATGGCCATGTATTGCTGGCTCCAATGGAGTCCAATGTTATACCGCTACCGCACCAGATCAACGCGTTGTCCCGAGCCATATCGGGCGACCGTGTTCGTTACCTGCTGGCTGACGAGGTCGGTCTTGGAAAGACAATTGAAGCCGGGCTCGTAATGCGTGAGTTAAAATTGCGCGGACTGGTACGCCGAACCTTGGTTGTGGCACCAAAGAGCTTGGCCATGCAGTGGGTGGCGGAAATGGATACACATTTCAATGAGTCCTTTTCATTGGTTAATCCCGGCGATCTGGATGCCTTGGAACGCTTGGAGCGTCCGGGCCAATACATCAGCGGAGAAACGGATTATAAAAGCAACTACAACCCATGGATGCGGTTTCCGCAAGCGATCGTAACACTGGATGCCGTTAAGCCACTGACACGTCGCAGGGGTTGGTCGAAGGAAAAAATTCAGGCGTATAACCGGAATCGCTACGAGAGACTGGTTCAAGGACAGTGGGATTTGATTATTGTGGATGAGTCACATCGTATGGGCGGCAGTACAGATCAGGTCGCCCGTTATAAGCTCGGGCAGGGACTGGCTGAGGCTGCACCTTATCTTCTGCTGCTGTCCGCTACACCCCATCAAGGAAAGTCGGATGCTTTCCAACGGCTTATGAGCCTGCTTGACCCTATGTCTTTTCCTGATCTGGAGAGTGTGACGCGGGAGAGGATATCTGAGTTTGTGATTCGGACAGAAAAAAGGAAGACCGTTACAGCCGAAGGGAAGCCGCTTTTTCGTCCACGTACTACACAGACAATCAATGTGAATCTGGAAAACAATCCTGCTCAAATTATCTTATATGATGCTGTTACCGATTATGTAAAAAAAGGTTATAACCGGGCGATAAAGGATCGTAAACCGCATATCGGTTTTTTAATGGTGCTGTTTCAGCGTATTGTTACTTCAAGTTCCCATGCTATTCGCTGTACGCTGGAGCGCCGTCTGGAGGCATTGAAAAACTTGCGGAACTCCAGGAGCCCTCTGCCTGATGAGGATTGGGAAGAATTTACGGATCTGGATGGACAGATGCAGTTGGATCTTCTGGTTGAGGTGGATGAGCCGGGCAGAAAAAGTGAGATGGAGGAGGTTGATCATCTGCTTACTTTAGCCAGAAATGCTGAAGCTGCTGGCCCTGATGTTAAGAGTGAAACTTTGATGAATCTTGTTTTCCAGTTGCAAGGAGAGGAGAATGAGGATCAGCTGAAACTGCTTATTTTTACAGAGTTTGTTCCAACTCAGGCTATGCTTAAGGTGTTTTTGGAGGAGCGCGGAATTTCCTGTTCAATTTTAAACGGCTCTATGAGCATGGATGAACGGCGGTTGGCCCAGCGTGAGTTTCGGGATAAATCGCGGGTTCTTATCTCTACTGATGCCGGTGGTGAGGGCTTGAACCTTCAGTTTTGCCATGTGGTTGTGAATTATGATCTGCCATGGAACCCTATGCGTATCGAACAGCGGATAGGGCGGGTGGACCGTATTGGTCAAAGCAAAATAGTCAGAGCAGTCAATTTTGTGTATGAAAACTCTGTCGAGGGGCGGGTACGAGAGGTCTTGCAGGCAAAGCTTGCAATTATTTTGGATGAGATGGGCATTGATAAAGCTCATGATGTTCTTAATACGTCGTTATCCGGTGAGATGATTGAAAAGATGATGACAAGTGTTATTATGGAAGATGCTGACCCGGATACAGAGGTTGATCAGACCGTGAAAAACCTCCAGAGTGAATTGCATGTTTTGCGGAAGCAATGTGCGGTTTACGGGATATCAGAAGAACCGGATTTGTTGGCGGCGGAAAAGCTGCGCAATCATCCGCTGCCCCATTGGGTTGAGCGGATGACCACACATTATCTGCAAACGAAGGAGTGCAAGGTCGAAAAGGATCTGCTCGGCTGGAATTTTACCTGGCCGGATGGTGAAAGGGTTAAGGGAGCGGTTTTTCAATCCAGTGAATTGCTTTCTGATGGCAATCTACTCTCTTTAGAAAATCCGCATGTGCGTGGGTTGGCGATGAACCTGCCGCAGTTTTTCCCTGGGCAGCCGCTGCCCTGTGTTTCAATAAAAGGATTGCCTGAGAGTGTGTCAGGTCTGTGGGGGCTTTTTGAAATTAGAATGACGGTTCAACAACGTTCTAACTCCCAAATAAGAATTCCGTTAACTAGACGCAGCTACCTTCCGGTGTTTTTGAGTGCAGATGGGAAGGTCTTTATGCCGACTGCAAGGCATATCTGGGACCAGCTGTTGACCAATGATCTCAGCCTAGATGAAAAGATATATAGTGGTGTGTCGTCTGTAATCGGCGAAAAATTGACCTCTGTGGCTGAGGAGGTTGGTCAGGATATCTTTAATTCGATGCAGGAAGCTCATGTTTTGGCCGTGGCTCGTGAGGAGGAGCGAGGGACAACTGCGTTTACATCCCGGCGCAAATCAATTAACCGGCTTGGATTGCCTGAGGTCAGGCAGTTTAGAATGGCTCGTTTGGATGAGGATGAAGCACAATGGCGGAGTGAACTTCAGTCGGCTCGGCAAATAGTCCCGGAATTACGCCCGCTAATGATGATGAAGGTTCAAAAGTGCAAAGGTGCAGGAGTGCAAAGATGAGTAAAGTTGAGAAGTTTGAGGATTTGTTTGTTTGGCAAAAGGCTTTTGAGCTGAGTCGTGACATATACAGTATAACGACAAATGAACCTTTTGCTCGTGATTGGGGACTGAAAGATCAGATAAGACGTGCATCTGTTTCGGTTATGTCCAACATTGCAGAAGGATTTGAACGTTATAGCAACCCGGATTTCGCAAGATTTTTGGCAATTGCACGCGGTTCATGCGCAGAAGTTAAAAGTCAGCTTTATCTAGCCCATTCACTTGACTGCATATCAGAAGAAAACTTCGAAAAATTACGTAAACTGTGCTCCCTATTGTCAGGAAGCATTGGAAAACTGCGAAGCTCACTCAACAAGACAGGAGGGCGAACCTAATGTACTCCTGCACTTCTGCACCGCTGCACTCCTTTTGGCGTCATACAATTCTAAAAGAGTTTGTGCCTGATGTTGCGAAATTAACTCTGGTGTCGGATCCGGATTGTCTATTGTCAGAGGAAAAACTGGCAATAGGGCTCAGAGAGCGCGGTTTTGATATTATTGAGTTTAGTGATCCCATAGAATTCCGCTATGCGTATGAATCAAAGTATCGCTCAATCTGGGATCGGGGTGATCATACTGATCTTGTTGTTGTGCTGCGTTTACAGGATGCCAAACTGGACGCTCTTCCGTATGACCTTCTTCAGGCTGGCAGAAAGCTGGCATTCAATCTGGGCGAAATCTTTCCTAACATGAGTTATCCGATTGTTGAAGAGCTTGACCGCAGTTTATTGGATTCGTTATTTGAAGCACAGCAGAAGAACCCGCCCGATCGGATGGGTGATAATGCAACTAAGGATTTTATTCTCCGTTATGTGTTCGGTGTGGCGGCTGAGCTCATATCTACAGAGGTGGAACTGCTTCGTTCTCTGCTTCGTTTACATTACGGGAAGACAATAATGCCTGATGTCCTGGCTGACAGGTTAGTTGAGGTGCTTGAAAACAGCGAAAGTTTTAAGGGATGGAGTCTTGCGGAGATTGTGTCGGATGCGGAACAGTTTTTTGCTTTTATTCAGGAGCGCTGGCCGATATTTCTTGAAACTTTGGAACAAACTAGTGATTTTAAGGAAACTCTTGGTGCCTATGATTTTAAAATTGCAGGTCCTGTTCAGTTGCCGTTTGATCATCAGGATATCAGGGTTTATATCGATAACTTGTTTGTGGAGGGTAAACTTACTCCTGTTGACCAGCCAGGCATAAAGTTAGAGCGGGATTCATGGATTTTGAGCGGTATCACCACGTCTAAGGCGGCCGGTGATGATCTCAGGGTGGCGCGTCTATTTGAACTTGTGGACCAGATCCAGCTCTCCAAGGATTCAAGATATGATGATTGGCTTACATTTGCTATGAAATGGGGGGAGCTTTCAGCACTTGTTTATACGAGTGCTGAAAGCGATGAGTATAAGCAGAGGCATAGTGAAATCGGCGGGAAGTTGAACGAGCTTTTTGCTAGTTGGCTGGAAGGTCATTATGCTGGCTTGATCAATCTTCCCCCTTCAGTACCGGCAATGCTTCATCATGTTCCAAGGCACATGGCTCGATATGTGGGAGATAAAAAAAGAGGTCGGGTTGCTTTGTTGGTTATTGACGGCCTCTCATTGGGCCAATGGGTTACAATGCGGAATGTAATTCAATCTCAGAGCAGTGGTCTTATTCTGCGCGAGTCAGCGGTTTTTGCGTGGATACCGACCGTTACTTCTGTCTCCCGCCAATCTGTGTTTTCAGGCAAGCCGCCAATTTATTTCCCCGCCTCTATAAATTCAACAAACAACGATGAGAAGTTATGGAAGCAGTTTTGGCAGGACCATGGTGTTTCAAAATTCGATATAGCATATAAACGCGGTCTTGGAGGTGGAGATGCTGTGGCTGCTATGGAGAGCTTTGTCAATCCGTCGCAGACTCAGGTGGTCGGTTTAGTAATTGATAAAGTAGATAAGATCATGCACGGAATGCAGCTCGGAGCAGCAGGTATGCATAATCAGATAGATCAATGGTGTAGAGGTGAATACCTTATTACCCTGTTAAATTATCTGATCAGCCACGAGTATGCGATCTGGATTACATCGGACCATGGAAATATAGAAGCTAGCGGTAGAGGCCGTCCATCAGAGGGCGCTATTGCCGAAAGCCGCGGTGAGAGGGTTCGGATATATCCCACACCAGAATTGCGTGCTCAAGTCTCTTCAGAATTCACGTTTGCGAGAGAATGGAATCCAGTCGGACTGCCGGAAAATTACTTTCCTCTGGTAGCCACAGGATGCGATGCATTTATCAGGGAGGGGGATACAATAGTCGGACACGGGGGTATTGCCATAGAGGAGGTTATCGTGCCTCTGATTAAAGTAGAAAGAGGGTCGTAATTATGATTGGAAGACACGATAAGCTCGGAATCAAACAGACCATTCAAAAAAAATGGATGGATTATGTTGTTAAAATGATGTTAGCTGGTCTTACTGAAAAAGAGATTCGAGCAGAGTTGGATGAGTTTTTAGTCACACAAAAGCAAAGCGGAGGCACTGGTGAGCGAGGCAAGAAAACGTATGGCATGGCCATCAGCATACTAGCATCGTGGTTTGCACCGGACAAAGAGTTAATTCCCTTCAGGGATCATGCACTTGAACTAATTCGACATGAAAACCAACAAAACTGGTTGCCTTTTCACTGGGCGGTTATATCAGCATCATACCCCTTTTGGTTTAATGTCGCGAGGCAGACTGGAAGACTTTTTAATCTACAGAATCAGATTACTCAGCCACAGGTGTTTTCCCGACTTAAGGAGCAATATGGTGATAGAGAAACCGTTGCTCGAAATGCCCGATACACAATCCGTTCTTTTGTTGCATGGGATGCGCTCAAAGATTCCAAAATTAAGGGATGCTATGAACAAAGTAAAAGAATTGAGATCAGTGATGCAAATCATGCAATTCTCTTGTATGAAGCTGCGCTTCATGCCGATAAAGAGGGAAAGGCATCCCTCGGGTTATTGAAAAACAATCCAGCCTTTTTTCCGTTTCAAATACCGGTTTTGAGTGGTGATTATATCGCACAAAACAGCAAGGCAATTGAAATTGTCCGCTACGGTCTGGATGACGAACTTCTAAAATTGAAATGAGGTGTTATTAACAAGAATCTAATTATGATCAAAGAAAGCAGGGCATCCGCATGGCGACCTTACACCGGGTTAAAGGCCTTGAATTTGACTTCATCTTTGTGGTCGGAGTCAACGACGGCATAATACCCTTAAGCGCTGCCATGGCTGCCGATAACGACTTTGACCGAGCGGAGAATGAAATCCAGGAGCGCGCCCTGCTCTATGTTGCCGGCACACGAGCCCGCCAGCGACTCTTTGTCAGCTCATCAGGATTTCCCAGTACGTTTTTGTGATTTGTGAATGGATGATTTATTGTGACTAGTTTTTATCCATTACTTGTAAAGTGTTGGAGATGTTTACACGGAGGATATTTAAGTGCCTGTATTTAATAAAGAAGCATACCTTGCGGCATGCCGCAATGACCTGAAGCATAAGGAAATAAATCAAGATTTGCCTCTTGATACTTTTGATACAAATGAGTCTCTTGAAGAGGCTCTTAACCGTTTGTCTGATGAACAGTGTTGTGATGCGCTTTATGCGGATTATTTAATGTCGCTTAATGGTGTGGATGCTAATACTGTTTTGGCTATTAGAAATCTTGTTATTGGCAAAGGAGCTTTGGCCGCAAACTACTTGGCTGAACTTGCGCAAAACGCTGATGACGCTTCTGATGGCAAACAAACATCCGTCAAAATTGCGCTTGAGGGTAATTGGCTATTATTTGGTAACGATGGGCGAAAAATAACGGTGGGTAATCTTCATGGGTTGACCAGGTTTTTTACACATAATCAACCAATCAATGAAGAAACTATTGGAAAATTTGGCATTGGATTCAAGTCATGCTACCGTTTGGCAACAGAAGTCTTTGTTTATACTTGGGATAAAGATGGTGCCTTCGCTTTTAGGCTCCCAATATGCGACTCAAAATATCCTGACTCTTATTATGATAAGACAAGACTTGCGCGTATTGTCGAAAACTTGAAATCGCAAGGGGTGGCTATATTAAAGTCCGTGTGCGAAATTAATAAGCTTGGATATTGCACACCTGAATACATAGAGGCCCTTCCTGATGACATTACATCCATTGCCGCTGAATTCACCAAAAGTGAGAGGGGGACTCTCTTTTGCCTTCATCTCCACGAAAATGGACGAGAAGATGTAAGTTGTAAAATAAAAAATGACAGCATATTCCAAGAATTATGTCCTTTGTTTCTACCCAGTCTAACGAGTGTTATGGTGGAGCAAGGTCACCTGAAGGTCAACTCTCATAAACTTCGTAAACAGGATTGTATAGAAAATATTTTAGACGCTCACCGTGTTACCATTGTTAAAAACAAAGATGGTAAAAAAGAAAATCAAAGACAATGGATTATTGAGGGGAAACAACCCAATGATGTTTGGAAGATAGCCTTAAATGCTGACTCTGATTATCGAATTATTAAACCAATAGAAGATCAGGTTCTTTCAATGGGAGGAACATATGCATTTTTCCATTTAAATGCAGCCAGCAAATCTTGGCCAATTAATATGCAATTGCACATAAACATGTCAACTAATCTTGCGCGAGATGATTGGAACCCCAGTGAAAGGAATGATTTAATACCCCAGATTAAACAAAGCGCAAAAGCACTAGCAAAATGGATAGATAAATCAGAAAATAAATTACATTGTGACTGGTCTATTCATGATTTATTTCAAAGGCAGCCAGATAAAGGAAGCTATGCTGAATTGTTTTATACGGCACTCAATGAGTCAGGCAAAGACCAACGCATCCATAAAACATTGTGGGGTACACAAACGTCAAAGCAAAATGCTGTTTCTCTGGCAGTTAGTTCAGCATCTGGGTTTAAAGCATGCTGGTCATTACTATCTGAATTTATAGGAACTGAAAAGTTTGAACATAATATTATACCTGCATACGATCATATTGATTTTGATCTTGTCCCTATTGATAAAATTGAGCTGCAAAAGTTATTTGACACTCTGACGACTAGAGCCTGTGCTGATGCGGAATATTGGCAAAGTGTTTTTCTGGCGTTACTCAGTTTAGTAGTTTTGCCACAATATGTTGATCGAATTCTGAAAAATATAAACGTTGAGAAATCAAATGGCCAGTACGTTGATCTGTATGCGCTGTTTCAACAAAGGGCAGGCGCTGATTTAATACCTGCGTGGCATGACACTTTCAAAAAAGCTCTGAATTGGTGTGATCAGAGAATGCTGGCAACTAATATCTGCTCTCACTAGCATCCCATAGGGATGCAGGTTTTTAGGCGTTTAGACTGTTAGCTCGTTAGGCCTTCAGACCTCGTCTGGTCCAGCAAAGTGAAAAAAAAGCTGGCTTGCAGCTTCATTTTTCCTGTAACTTACAGGGATGAAAACAAAACAAAAAAGCAAACCAGCAAAATCACATTACACTTTTTTCCATCAGATTGTCCAGTGGATACCGCGAGGATTGCCAAATAAAATTGCAAAGGCAAAGAAAGCAGATATCAGGAACTTCTCTTGTATGAGTCATGTGTTGTCCTTACTGTATGGGCACTTTTCAAAATCAAATAGTCTCAATGAAATATGCGACGCTCTTAGATTACACGAAGCGGATCTATCAAGAATACGTGGAGTAACCGCCCCGAAGCGAAATACGTTTTCCAACGCCAATAGAACAAGAAATCCCGAAATTGCTGAAGCTCTTTATTGGCAAATACTCAAATCTTTGCAGACTGCATGTCCATCGTTCGGACAGGGAAGTAAGTACGGAGGATTCATCTCTCGCATAAAGCGTGACATCTTTGCAATCGACTCAACAACACTTAAACTCACAATGAACTGTTTTGACTGGGCACGACATCGAAGGAAAAAAGCAGCAGCTAAAACTCATATGAGGATCAATATCGGCAATATGCTCCCATGTGTTGCTGTTGTTGAAGATGCTGCACATCATGATTCTACGAGAGGTGATGCTCTTTGCGCTTCTTTAAAGGACGGGGATATACTACTTGCGGACAGGGCCTATGTTAAATTCGATTTCCTTAACGCCCTTTCTCAACAAGGTGTCTTTTTTGTGCTTCGTGAAAAAAAGAATATGAAATACACCGTCTTGAAAAACAATGATCATAAAGACCCTACAATTATTTCTGACGAAACCATTACTCTTTCTTTAGCTGGATCAAAAAACAAATACCCTGAAAATATCCGCAGAGTTACGGCCATTGTCAAAGTTAATGGTAAAGATGTCCAAATGTCGTTTGTCACCAATAATTTTAAATGGAGTCCTCGGACAATTGCAGAATTGTACAAAGCTCGGTGGATTATAGAGGTGTTCTTCAAGGAGATTAAGCAGACCTTGCAACTCTCTGACTTCATTGGATATAACGAGAATGCGGTTAAATGGCAAGTGTGGATCGGACTGTTAGCACATCTTCTTATAAGATTTGCTAAGCATCAGTCAAAATGGAAGCTAAGTTTTTCCAGACTTGCCGGAACTATCAGGTCCGCATTATGGATGCGCATAGATTTGCTGGAAACACTGATTATCTATGGGACAGCCGATCCACCTAAAAGACCTGTTGTCTTTGCCCAACAGCTGTATTTTAAGGGGTTTGAGGCATATACCAGCAATACTATGGGACAGCCACTTAGTAAAAGCCCTGCCTAACGGCTCATTTGTGAACTCAATAAGCAAACCCCCTTTTGAAAATAGAGGCTTTTCGGATTATAGCCCCCATAAACAAAGGGCGAAAAAGAATATTGTTAGCAAATTGACAATCTATGGGATGCTAGTGATCTGCTCTAATTCTTTGTCGAATCATTTGAGGCGACTATCAGAACAACAGCACATTATTGACTGGTCAGACATTGAAAATGTGATGAGCGCGGAAGAAAACTGGGATGAAAAGGGTGCTAAGTTCTGGGATGACCTGCGTGATCCATGCCCGCGAAGTCTGACAAGGAAGGTGCTCTCGTTCCTACGGGTTCGAGATGGGAGCAATAAGTGGACTTTGGTAAGTGATGTTTGGTTGTTGGAAGGGAATTCTTTATGTTTGAAGGGTCTGTTCATTCCATGGCGAAGGGGTAATCAATTAAACGATAATCTGCGCAAACATGCCTTAGTGAAATTAAAAAGTTGGGAAATTTATGACCATTACATAGAGGCGGTTCAGGATAAAATAGAAAAAGATTATCCAGGTGTTTTTACTCAACGGATTGAAGTTGAAGGTCTGGGATTTCTAGATAACGCAATCCAGAGTATATCTACCCTTGAGCGTCAATGGCAACCTTTGGTTAAGGGTGGCGTTCGAAAATCAATGACTAATTTTCTGAATAGTGAATGCAAGGCAAAAGAAACGCTTCTTTCACGAACCTTAGATGTGTCAATGAGAGAGGTGGTTTCATGGCTGCCTGAATATCGAAATACTCCTGATTGGTTGACGCTGGATATAGAAAATTTAATAAACGGCCTGAACATTCCACAACATTGTTATTTCAAGCTTCTCACTAAAGCTGAACTCACCGTAGACACAAAAAAATCCTTAGCTCAGGAACTTCTCAGAAAGTTTTATCTCTGGAAAGGGAAAGAGATTTCAAGCGACCAGACGTTAGCTCTTAAAGAACTTTTCAGGGATGTGACAAGTACATGGGAAATTAGGATTTCGAGTGGCACCCCAAAATTTCTCAGCCAATTTATAGATCACACCTCAGGTGGTGGGGTTGACTTTAACTTGCTTACAGTAAATAATGGCCAAATGGATTGGAGAGAATCAGAACAGTTGCCAGAACCGCTGACAAATATAGCTCCAATTGCTGATACCTGTCTAACGCTCGGCGAGCTGGCTCGTAAGGTGAAGCCTGCTGAGGGTGAGCGACCAATATTAGCTGGCCAACTCACCGATGAACTACGGCAAAATGAATCGTTCAATTCATTATATTCTAAATATCAAGATAAAACGCTGATCTATACAACACGTTTGGCCATAACATGGCATTGCAACAATAAGATTGTATGCGGAATTAATGATGCCATGTTTGCCGTAGATGAGGAAAACATTTATGTGACTCAGGCGGATATATCTTCTGATGATGCGCAGGCTTACGCTGATGTCATAAGTAATTATCTGCAACGTTCTGCAGATAAAGAGGTTGATAAATACAGAAAAACCCATCCACCTGAAGTTGTCTATGATAAATTTAGAAACAGAATTCTAAAAACATTTCGCCGTGAATTTGTTAATGACGCAGGTTACAGGTGTGAGCATATTTTAAGGGAACTTCTTCAAAATGCTGAAAGTGCTTATGCCAGCAAAAAGGAGAAACCAAACGAGATGTATTTCTCTGTTTGTATGAATGAGGTTGGTGCAACCGGAAAAGAGAGTGTTGAAATATCACATCAGGGGCGATGCTTCAACGAAATAGATAAATCAGGAAACGAGCGTGATGATATCCGGCGTATTGTAAGCACCGCTCCCATTGATGTTGCGATGGAGGATGAAGTGGGGCGCTTTAATCGTGGATTTAAATCTGTCTTTGATGCTACAGATTCTGTGAAAGTTAAAAGCGGTCCGTATGAATTTAACCTACGAGATTTTCTTTTAGTTGATCCGCAATACCCCGTTGCGTCTTGTGACTCGAAAAACACTAAAACTTTATTTTCTTTTGAGACCAAGACAGCGACTCTTGATAATATGCTTGGATGGTCAAAAGGCAGCAGAGGAGTTAGGCGCATTGGGGTTTTTAATGAATTTTCGTTTGTGTTTCTGCGATATATAACCTCTGTTGTTATGAAGCGTGGCAAGTCAGAGACAAGATGGACTCTGCAACGAAAAATAATAAATGATAATGAACACGAGACAGTAATAGCATCTGGCTCAAGTACGGTTGATAAGTTTGTTAATATCAGTGAGTTTCCAAAAGGGCTTGTGATTAAACCAGCGGATAGAGTTGATGTTGCCATCTTGGTAAATGATAATAATATTCCAAAACCAAGTTTGCATAATCAATTGTATGTGACATTTCCCGTTTCTACAAAAGGTCCAACTGGTTTCTTAATTAATGCACCATTTGATGTTGATCAAGGGCGAACTGGTATATTGCCAAAATCAAGAAATGCTGCATTGGTTAAAGCAGCTTTTTCAATAGCGCGTCAAAAAACAGAGGTGGCAATTAAAGAGTGTCCTGAAATTGAGGTATGGTTGGCGTGGGCAGCGATTTGGGATATTGCATCAGCACAGGCATGGATTAAATCTCACTTTTCTGACGATTCGATGCAGTTGACCAAAGACCTAGGTGAAGTTCGCGATCTTTTTCTTAAAAATATCCCTGTGAATGGTAGATTGCAGCATGCCGAATCACTTATCTTTCCCACACGCTTGATGCGTACAATATCGGAAATAAAGGGAACGGAATGGTCTATTGATCAATCAGAATGGATGAGTCAGGAAATATGCGATGTTATATCATCAATAGCGAAAGACTGGCAACGGTATAGTTTTATTGATTACATTGAGGAAAACAGCGATAATCAAATGCTTCTGAATGAGATTCACTTGCAACTTAATCGTACATGCTTCACAGAGGAATTAGGGAAAGGCGTTGTTGAACTTCGTGAGATTGATTCAGCCAAGGACAAGTTAAGCAAACTGTTGCAACAACAGATCCTTCAGCTTCAGGATTTTATTCCTGTCCCTGTCAAGGAACCTGATCGTAAACCTGTGCAGGCTCCGGAGGTTCTTTACAACTGGTGGAATGAGAATTGTGATCTAACCCCATATGTTCTTGAGGGCGCTTGGTGGGATCTTCTATTTCCCGAAAATTTAACAGAAAGCACAGGGCGAAGGAAGGGCATGCTTTGTGAGGGTTTGTCAAATCCTGATAATGACGAGGGTAAGCTTTTGTGGTACAAGGTCCTTTCTTTACCGTGTTTAATGGGTACAGGTAGGCAAATGACTGCGGTTAGAGATTTTTGGATTAACAGGCTTAATACGACAGATTTCTTTAATGTTGCATCCAGCAACAATGATGATATCCGTAAAGTATTCGATGATGCAATTCATCATAAATTAAAAGGTGATAGTGCCACAGGAGAAGATGCGGTGTTCTGGCGACGTGTTTTCTATGATATCCGAAAAATCAGAACATTGGTTTATGAAAATGATTTTGCTTCAGTTATTCTTGAGGTTGCATCCAATGATGTTTGTAACTTAGTTAGATTTATGCGTAATGGAACTATTCCTGGACAGCAAGATTGGGCTGGAGTTATGGGGCAAAGTGCAGGCGGACCTCTTTTCTTTGTAATGCGAGAGCTAAGGCGGCTTGGTGTCATTGAATCAGCCGAAGCAGATAGCAGTTGTTATTTTGTGTGCAAGCCTGTCAGAAGGGCAGCATATGAGTTAGGTTGGATTGATCAAAGGTTGAGAGATCGTTACGATTTTAGCTCATTACAAGAGGCTAGTCGATGCATCTATGAAATCATTACTGAAGATGGAGAGGTTGGCGACAATCTTTTGCCATTATATGACATCCCTCTGATGCATTATCATCAGAAATTGAGAGGACAATAATTATGAGCACCGAATATGAAGTCGGCAGTCGAGTGATACATAAAGCTCATCCCGAATATGGATTCGGAGTAATTCGATACATAGAAGAAGATGCATTTGGGGATTTGCGTTATCAGGTCAGCTTTGATCATGTGCTTCAAAATATCACTGTTCCCCCCGGTGGCTTAAAGCTGCTGCCGAAAACTTTAGATTTGTTAAATTCCCAGTCATTTGAGTCGGTAGAGATCTTCAACCGTAAGCTATCCGCAGGGCTTGTCTTAGGGGAGAATAATCGCACCGGGGCATTTATTCAGGCTGCCATACAGCCATTGCCACATCAAGCATACATTCTGGAGAAGGTTTTTTCAAATGGGCGCATGGGGCATATACTGGCTGATGATGTCGGCCTTGGTAAAACCATTGAGGCTGGCCTTATTATCACGGCAAGTAGACATTCAGACAAAGAATTGCGAGTTCTTGTTGTCTGTCCAGCAGGGCTAGCTCTGCAGTGGCAAGATGAAATGGAAGACAACTTCTCTTTATTTTTTTCAATAATGGGTGTTGATTTCGACGGAAAAAGATTAGGTGGATGGCAAAACAGGAATATGGTAATAGCTCCCATTGATAGAATGAAACGTGAGGATTACAGAGATATTTTAAAAAATATAGGAATGTTTGATCTTGTTATATGTGACGAAGCTCACAGGTTAAATGCCTCACGCAATATAATGTCTAACGACCTTGAAAAAACTGCAAATTATAAACTCTTTGAATTTTTGCTTGAAAGTGGATTAATTGATTATGTGCGTGGGGCTAATTATGAGCCCCGGTCTCCAAAGTTGCTTTTGCTTACAGCTACACCGCACCAAGGTGATAACTTGCGTTTTCTTCATCTTTTGCATCTTGCGCGACCTGATTTGTATGTGCTTGATGAGAAAAAAATTACAGAACAATTGAGCCAGGAAAATTTAATAGAAACACTTACACGTACACCTAAATCTGAAGCTGTTGGCTGGGATGGCAAACCAATATTTAAGGGACATGTAACTCATACGATTGACATATCCTGGACAGAAGAAGAGTTGGATCTGTCCCGTAAATTGACAAAGTATATCAAAAAAAGTTTAGAGGGTGAATATGCCACAAAGAACCATAACCAATTGGTTGTTGAACTCGTTATGCATACCTTTCATAAGATAGCCGCATCCAGTTGGTTTGCCTTGAAGGAAACGATGAAAAACAGACGGTTTCAACTAACAGGTCAATCTAGTTTAAATAAACTTCCGAGTGATGATGGTGAAGTTCAAGAATCCACAAGCTTGCTAATACCAGGTAAGCAATTTTTTGATGATGAGTTGAAATTATTAGATGACATTATTGATTCCATCAACCTTCTTGTTTCTGATTCCAAGTGGGAATTATTTGTCAAACTTATGGATTCGATTAGTAAACATAAAAAAAATGAAAAACTTTTGATTTTCACACAATATCGGGCTACACAGGATATGCTGATCAGTCAACTTAAAGCCGCATATTCAAAGGAAAGCATTGAGTGTATAAATGGCGATATATCTATGGACGGACGTCGAGAGGCAAGAGCAAGGTTTGAAAAGGGTTCAAGATTTCTTGTGTCAACAGAAGCTGGTGGCGAGGGTATTAACCTTCAAAAGAAGTGCCATATTCTTGTGAATTACGATCTCCCGTGGAATCCTATGCGATTACAGCAACGCGTGGGCCGACTCGACAGATATGGTCAGACTCATATAGTGGATGTTTATAATCTCCGTGTGGAAAATTCTTGGGATCAAAGAATATCTACCCGTATAATTGAACGTCTTGACGTAATCCAATCAACAATGGACAAAGCAATTGATGGAGTCGAAGATTATAAAGAGATGATTTTAGGAACAATTGCAGAAGACATTAACCCAACAAAACTCTTCGCTAAACAATATGCAAGCCTACAGACAGGTCTTTCTGATGCAGAAATTGACACAAGAATACAACGGGCGATGGATTCCGTTAAAAAATGGAATAGCTTGGTGCATAAATCTCTTGGTATGCCTGTTGAACAAATCCATTCACACTGTCGGTTGACATCTGACCATCTGCGTACTGCTTACGAAAAATCATTACTTAATCATGAAATTAGCTTGCAAAGCACAAGGACAGAGGAAAATAAATTTATTCCAGATGTTTACCACTTCAAAATTCCTGATAAATTCAAAACCAAGAGTTTACGGGCATCCAAAGATTGCTATGTTGTTTTCAGTAGAGAGCGATTTGAAGAGGTTCGAAATGAAGTGATAGGAAGGGTGAGAGGACAAGATATTCGCCCTCAGCTTGCAGGTTTTGGAGATCCATTTACAGATTGGCTGTTTTCCTGTAGCTTTCTTGCTGATGATAATGAAAGCTCTTTTTGTATTACACCGCCAAAAGAGTGGGATCGTGGTTCTGGTATTGTTTTTGTGTATGCGCTGGGCTGGATGGGAGGCTCAAGACGCCTGAATGCGCCAGACTCTTTGTGTGTGGTATTTGTGCCAAATAATGGAGATGCTGTGAGTTTACCACCGGAAGAGTCTATGGTTCTTGTATCATCACAAGACGGTGTATCTTCTTATCCGTATCTTGATATTTGCGATACAGCTGGACAGTCAGCACTCACTCTTGCCCGAAAGGAGTTGAAAGATATAGCAGAACATCGTGATCAGCGATCACGTTCAACTGCTTCAATATCTTTGCTTATGGCTGCTCAAGTTTGCGGTGCAATGGAGGCAGCGCAGCAAGGGCACCAGGGTTATTCCTGAAATTAGTGATGTCACTACGCGTGTGCATATAGTAACAGAGAGGAGAGCGATATTAAGTAGAAGTCAAATTCAAGTTTTGTTGCGAGAATTAAAAGCTGGTGGACGTATTTATGTCTGTGGTTCAACTAATACAGCTTGTTGGTTTGTAGTAATTTATTGCTGAAAATTGCAACTTGGTCGGTTGAAAAGCAATTTTATTCACAAATTAATTTCATAAAGTATTGAAAAACATTTTGTTACGTCTTCAATGTTTTGAAATTAGTTGCAATCGGGTTGTAATAGTTGTGGTCATCAGTACCTTAAAAGGATTGTGATATGAAATTAAATTTTGATACATTAAAGAGACGGCAGCATGAGCTGGGGGAGACGTTGCCGCAGGATGTTTATCTGCGGGTGCATCGGGCGTTGAGCTGGTTGAAGGCAGCAAATGAAAGCTCGTCGCCGGATGCTAAGTTTATCTTCCTGTGGATCGCGTTTAATGCAGCGTATGCACAGGAGTTTAAATCCGGTCAGGAGCTGATGAAGCGTGACTCTTTTAAGGAGTTTTTGGGTCGGCTGCTGCGTCTGGATTGTGAGGATCTGGTCTATAACATTGTCTGGGAGAATTACTCCGGCAAGATCCGTCTGTTTATCGATAATCAATATGTGTCGCGCTATTTTTGGGATTATCACAATGGCAGGCTGACAGAGGAACAATGGGTTAAGAAGTTTGAACGGAGCCGCGCTATGGCACAGAAAGCTTTGGCAATTAAGGACACGGTTGTCTTTGTCGGTATTCTCTTTGACCGCCTCTATGTGCTGCGCAACCAGCTGGTGCATGGCGGTGCTACTTGGGAGAGCAAGGTCAACCGCGATCAGGTTCGCGATGGGTATCGCATTATGCAGGATCTCGCTCCTGCTATCATTCATATCATTATGGAGAATGCCGAGGAAGCCTGGGGCAAACCCTGCTATCCACCAGTGTGAAGTTAGAGGTATTATGACAAACAAAAATTACAAAATAGCGGCAACGAATGGTCGAGGTGCAAAGTGGGGGAAGCTGTAAACTTGGTAAAAAAAAATAAAAGAGTTGAAGAAATATGAATCCGCGAAATTTCAAAGTATGGTTGACTGCAGTTCGAAAATTGCTGAATAATCCTGATCTTTCAGACAATCAAAACAATCTGCATTCTTTAGCATTTGATTATATTAGTGAGTGGAAAGAACGAAATTATGGTTAGAATCGGAGATCAATATGCGCCGGATAACAGATTCAAGGCGGCGGCCAGGCTGCACCAGTCAAAATACAGGGCTGAGGTTCTGAAGGTCGGCTTTAATGAGTATGGCAACCGGCTGTCTGATGAGGATGCAAAAGCGCTGCTGAATTACTATGACAAGCTGAACTGCAGGGGTATGCTGCGTTTCCGTTATCCTAATTATGCCAAGAGGCGCGATGCGGATATGCTGCGTAGTGAGCACATCCCGTTTAATCTGCTGGCTCCGCTCATTACAGATGAAAAGAGCGCGATAGCGATTATTAAGCGTGCGTTTGGAATTGAATGTACAGACATTCGCTGCATTAAAATGGAATATGCTCCTGAATCGAAGGAGAGTTACTTAAATGACGGAACGGCCTTTGATACGTATATTGAGGTAATTAAAGCGGGTGGTAAAAAATGCGGCATCGGGATTGAAGTGAAGTATACTGAGCAGGCTTATCCAGTTGGTAGGACAGAGAAACTAAATGTGGAAGATCATGATTCGCCATACTGGCGGACCGCAAGAAATTCAGGCTCCTTTATTGATGCGGATGACCCGGTATTCGCTTCTGATCCACTGCGTCAGATATGGAGGAATCACCTGCTTGGACTATCAATGATTCAGCGTGGCAATATTGACGAGTTCTACTCCGTAACCATGTTTCCTGCTGGCAATGATCACTTTCATAAGGAGCTACCTCGCTATAAATATGTGTTAGCAATCGGGGCAAGCGATCATGTGCTTGGTTGCACCTTTGAGAAATTCATCGCAGCCATTGCTGGAAGTTCAGATTTTCTTGCATGGAAAGAGTGGCTCAGACGAAGGTATGTTGTTTGCGGATATCGCATCGTGAATGATGGGCAGCCAGTCATATAGAACTTAACGAACAGAGTTAAAAGGCACTCACTATGATGAAATTAATCTATCACAGTGAGAGTGCGATTAAAGAGGGGAAGATGTCAAACCATAAAGAGGTCTTTTCTGAGCTGGAACAGAGAGCTGATCATAGCACCTTGGCGCGTGATATATAAAATTGAAAAAGGGTGTGTTTATATCGAAGTTGTGATTGATGGCCGTCGCAATCTTGAGGATCTGTTGTTCCGGAGAATTATACGTTGAATAAAGCCCACCGCCGGATGCTAAGTTTGTCTTTCTGTGGATCGCGTTTAATGCAGCGTATATTACTCCGGCAAGATCCGCCTGTTCATCGACAATCAATATGTGTCGCGCTATTTTGGGGATTATCACAATGGCATGCTGACAGAGGAGGAGTGGGTTAAGAAGTTTGGAAAGCACAAAGCAACATTAACCACGAAAAGCACGAAAAGCACGAAAGGGGGTGCGTAGCTGAGTTTTTTGGCCCGCGAATCTCCGCGAAAGGATAAGGGTATTTCATCCCCGCTTCCGTCTTCGCGCTTCGCGTCTACGCCGTGACAAGACGCGGGGTCGCTAATCGCTTGAAATACTCTTATCATAAGATCACTTTTAAAAACAATCTAGCGCACCCTCTGTGCCTCAGTGTCTCAGCGGCAAAAAATTGGTTACGGCTATGGTTCAGCTATTCAATGTGGCTTTTCCTTTCTCCAGTTTTTTGATTGCCTCGCTTCGAAAGTTATTGCATAATATGCGCAATAGATCGGAATTTTATCGATTATGAATGCAAATATTACATTAATGTTGCGTGGCTTTGGATCTGTTCCGCTTTCCACTGCTGCTGTTGACACACTTCTGGTAGATTATAATTCGCCAAAGGACAAGGTTTCCTACATGGTGGAGCAAGGTGAACTTATCCGCATCAAACGCGGACTCTACTGTGTCTCCCCCACTATCACAGGACAACGACTGTCAACTGAAATTGTCGCAAACCATCTCTACGGCCCATCTTACATCTCATTGGAAACAGCGCTTTCCTTTTACAATCTCATCCCAGAGCGAATCACCTCTACTCAATCAGTTGTAACCAAGCGGACAAAAACTTTCCAAACTCCGCTTGGACGTTTCACATATAGTTCGATACCGGACAATTATTACTCCATTGGTATCCGCCAGAAGAGCAGTGAGTCAGGGAGTACCTTTTTGATAGCATCTCCCGAGAAGGCGTTGTGTGATCTGATTTTACTACGGCCGAACCTGCGCATTGTCTCGAAAAAAGCTATGTTTGTTTTCTTAACGAAGTATATGCGAATTGATCTTCAAGAGCTTAAGAGCCCTGATCTCGCTGTTATTGACGAATGTATTGCTACACAGCATAAGTCGACTCAACTTCGCTGCCTAAGAAAGGTCATTGAGCATGAATGTTTTTGATTCCATGATGTCAAATTTCTCTATCACTACGGATGCGGATTATAGGAACGCATTGCGTGAAGTAATGCAGAAGATTACGCTTGCCGCGCTCTACCGCAGTGATTTTTTCAAGAGGTCAGCTTTTTACGGAGGAACATGCCTGCATTTCTTTCACGGGCTGCCGCGATTCTCAGAGGATATGGACTTCTCCCTTTTACAGGCAGACTCAGGCTTTCGATTAACAGACTACTTTGATGTGATTGCCAACGAATTCAAGGCGATGGGAAGAGAGGTTACAATTAAGCGCAAAGAGAAAAGGCTAAACAGTGCAATTGAATCAGCTTTCCTGAAAGATAACACAGACGTTTACAATCTTGCTTTTAAAACAGAGAGAACTGTTAAAATCAAGATCGAAATAGACATTGTGCCACCACTTGAATTCAAAACAGAAAATCGCATACTCATGCTTCCATTCTCTTTTGCTACGCGCTGCTTTACCATCCCCTGTTTATATGCCGGCAAGATGCATGCGCTACTCTTCAGGGGTTGGAAGCAACGGGTTAAAGGCCGCGACTGGTACGATTTCGAGTGGTATATACGTCATCGGATTGGTTTAGATTTAAATCACTTTCAGCAACGTATGCAGCAAAGCCATCCAGAGTTACCCGTGCCCGAAACACTTGACGATCTAAAACAACTTGTCAAAAGGAGGATTGAGCAGCTCAATATTGAAGACGCAAAATTTGATGTCACACCCTTTGTTAAAAACACATCTGAACTGGATATCTGGAGCCGTGGTTACTTTAATGAGATAGTGAACCAAATGACAATAAACTTTTAACCATCGGCTAGCAGTTTTTCGGACTTCTTCGAAGTCCGAAAAACTGCTAGATAAAAAAGAAATACCTCTTAATATTATTTTAATATCTAATATTATGTGATATAATACAAGTAATTATTAAGAGGGTTTGGTTTTATTGCATTACGACTGAAACTTATTGACCGGGACACCCCTATGTTGTTACCGCCTGACTTGCGGGATTGGGATAAAAGAAGCGATGGTTTCCCGCAGGTTTCTAACGAGAGGCATTGAGTCAGTATGCACTGAATGGGATCTTGTCACTCTGTCATATAACTGTAAACGGCTTTTTAACATCATCAATGCTTAAAAAAGGGCATATCGGCCCGTTTGGACGCCTCGTTATCATAAAACCACAATCGTACACAGAAATCTAACTCACGGGTAGGGTTGCTTACGACGACTTGTCATCAGATTTGAGCATCTTTTAGTATCTCAGCGGCTTTGCCGCTGCCTAAGCAGGCTGCCGGACTTTTAAGTCCGACAGCCTGCTAGGAAGATAGCATGAGCTTGGCGATACTCTTCCGCATAATGTTTATCTGCGGGTGCATCGGGCATTGAGCTGGTTGAATGCGGCGAATGAAAGCTCTTCGCAATTAAGGACACGGTTGTCTTTGTCGGTATTCTCTTTGACCGTCTCTATGTGCTGCGCAATCAGCTGGTGCATGGCGGTGCCACCTGGGAGAGCAAGGTCAACCGCGATCAGGTGCGCGATGGGTATCGCATTATGCAGGACCTTGGCCCTGCCATCATTCATATCATTATGGAGCTTTCATCTATTCTCGATTTCATGCGTTGCCGATAATAAGCGTGTTGACTATTCTCGTTTAATCTCTTATTATCAAAGCTATGAATGTTAACGGAGATGGATCAGGACGATTTGTTAATTGTTCAGGCGGTTATCAGGCTTTTGTGCCGAATCAATTGCCGCCTGATATTGTTTTTTCAAAGTCACTATTACGTGCCCTATCTGATGCCGATAGGTTGATTGGGCAACTGGCAGGAGAAGGGCGTGCTCTTCAGAACCCGCACTTGCTGATGAGGCCATTCATAAAACGAGAGGCGGTCCTTTCCAGCCGTATTGAAGGAACACAGGCAACATTGGGTGAACTTCTGGTTTCTGATGCAGGAGCTTCTGTTGAAAGAAGTCCTGATGATTTACGAGAAGTCGGAAATTATGTGATCGCTCTTGAATATGGTATTTGTCGGTTGAAGGAGCTTCCTTTATCTCTTCGCCTTGTTTTGGAGTTGCATGCAAAACTGATGAAAGGTGTTCGAGGCGGACATGCCACTCCTGGCGAGTTTAGGCGTTCGCAAAATTGGATAGGTATTCCAGGCTGTACTCTCCAGAATGCTTCGTACGTGCCGCCGCCAGTTTCGGAGCTTATGAAATGCCTAGCGGAATGGGAGATTTTTTTGCATGATCGGTCATTGCCACCTTTGATTCAAGTCGCGATGCTTCACAGCCAGTTTGAAGCAATACACCCCTTTTTAGATGGTAATGGTCGTGTTGGCCGGTTGCTGATTACACTGTTCCTGATCGAAAGAGGTATTCTACCCACACCCCTATTATATTTAAGTGCATTCTTTGAAGCAACTCGGAGTGACTATTACAGTGGACTTGCCGGTGTAACCCAAAAAGGAGCATGGAACGAGTGGATTGAGTATTTTCTTAACGGTGTTGCCCGCATGTCGGAGGATGCGCTTAGCAGGGCGGAAAGAATGAACTCTTTATTGATTATCTGGCGTCAGCAAGCAATAGGACGAAGCAAAGTGCCCTTAAGAATATTAGAGATGATTGAGGAAAACCCATACTGTACGTTAAAGCGGATATCCGAGAAATTGGATTTGGCATTTTCAACCGCGCAGAGGGGAGTTGATAAGTTAATAGAATCAGGCGTGTTAGTGCAAGTTGATGCATCTAAACGAAATCGGGTTTATTGTGCGCAGGGCATTATGGATATTCTGAATGAACCGCCAGCGTTCCTGAGTAAGGGGCATAAGGGCCAGCCCCTGATTTAGAACTTAGCGTGTCTTAAATTTCAGTTATGATGGTAGATTAGCAGAAGTTTATGGTATATGTTGAATGCTTGATGCGGCCTGCGCGATTGGAGAAAGAGAAAATGTCCAATAATGATAAGAGCAGTAATGAGCAGGAGCCTTCAAAAGGTCAGGTTAAAATGAAAAGCGGCCTGTTTCAAAAATTAGTTGAGAGTATAGAAGAAGCAGGGAAAATCCAAAAAGGTATGTTCAGGAAAAGCTCAGCTTTTTTTATGATTTGTTCCACTGCCGACGTGATATTTATGCGCAACGTTTTGAGAGTAAAAAGAGCGGCAAGAGTGGATATCAACCAGTTTGTGTGAATTTATGGAAAAAGCCGCTTTGTCAGAAACCAAAGGCAAAGTGTAATAGATGTCAGCATCGGTTATTGGCTCCGTTAACAACCGATGTTTTGTCCCAGCATCTGGGAGGGAGGATCACAGTTGGAATATATCCTTTGCTTCAAAATGACTTTTGCCGGTTCCTTGTTGCTGATTTTGACAAGGCGGGCTGGCAGGCTGATGCGTCAGTCTATATGCAGGTATGTGGGAATCGGGACATTCCAGTTGCTTTAGAGCGCTCCCGTTCTGGAAACGGCGGGCATGTTTGGATATTTTTTGAAAAAGAAGTTCCTGCTCGTCTGGCGAGGCAAATGGGTTCTTCTCTCATTACGGAAGCGATGATGGTTCGACCGGATATGGGGCTTGATTCGTATGACAGGCTCTTTCCTAATCAGGATACTTTACCAAGCGGCGGATTCGGAAACTTGATTGCATTGCCATTGCAAAGAGGACCAGCTTTATGCGGTAACAGTTTATTTGTTGATGCAGCTTTCAGGGTTTATTCAGATCAGTGGGCCTTTTTGTCATCGCTCAGACGAATGGCGGTTGGTGAAATAGAACAAGTGGCCTTAGCTGCAAAATATGCGGGCAGGATTGTTGGAGTCCGCCCTGTTAGCGTGGATGATGAATCTGAAGACCCATGGTCGTTACCTCCTTCACGCCGTAAGAAAAAGGCGGAAATTTTTAATAATATCCCCAAGGAAATAACGCTTGTTCTGAGTGATGAAGTATATGTGCCTAAAGAGCACCTTCCTCCTGTTTTGTTAAATGAAATTGTGAGGTTGGCCGCATTTCAGAATCCTGAATTTTATAAAGCGCAATCTATGCGACTTTCTGTTTACGGAAAACCACGCGTTATTGGTTGCGCTGATGATACCGGTGAGTACATCGGGTTGCCCCGTGGTTGTCTTGATGATTTGCTGGTATTTTTTCAGGAGTTGGGGGTTGTTGTCGTAGTTGAAGATAAACGCTATGAAGGCGTGGAGCTTAATGTGTCGTTTACAGGGGAGCTTTGGGTCAAGCAAGACCTTGCAGTCGCGGAGTTATTGAAACATGATTTTGGAGTATTGTCGGCATCAACTGCATTCGGTAAAACAGTTGTTGCAGCATTTATGATTGCCAAGCGAGGAGTGAATACATTGGTGTTGGTGCACAGACGACAACTCATGGACCAATGGGTTGAACGCCTTCGCATGTTTCTGGATATTGATCGAAAAAAAATAGGTTCGATTGGAGGTGGAAAGCGTAAGGCAACTGGTGTTATAGATGTTGCTGTAATGCAAAATATTTGTCGAAAAGGCGAGGTTGATGATCTTGTCGCAAATTATGGACATGTGATAGTCGATGAGTGCCATCATGTTTCAGCGAGAAGTTTTGAGTTAATTGCTCGGCGTTGTCGCCCCCGCTATATGTTGGGTTTATCGGCAACTGTTGTTCGTAAGGACGGGCATCACCCTATAGTGTTTATGCAGTGTGGTCCGATTAGATTTCGCGCTAACGACAAGGAGGAGGCCGCCGCTCGCCCATTTACACATATAGTGGAGCCAATTAGCACTGGGTTTACTCTTCCCTCTGATGTTGAGGACGAAAAGATACAAATCCAGGATGTTTATAGGTTGCTAATTGAGGATCAACAACGGAATCAGCTGATAGCGGATAGGGCTCTCTTGGCTTTGAGCGAGGGCCGAAGTCCAGTGTTGTTAACAGAACGTCGACAGCACCTTGATTGGTTCAGTGAATTTTTTGAGGGACGTGTTGAACATCTTGTGGTTTTGCATGGGGGAATGGGGATAAAGGAACGACGGATAAAACAAAAGATCCTTGCGGATACTGTGGAAAACGGATCTAACCGGCTTATTCTTGCAACTGGAAAATATCTGGGGGAGGGATTTGATGATGCCCGATTGGATACATTATTGTTAGCAATGCCTGTGTCTTGGAAAGGGACTATTTCCCAATATGCAGGACGGCTACATCGTCTAGCAGCAGATAAAAGAAAAGTTGTTATCTATGATTTTGTGGACGAATCAGTGCCTGTTCTCAAAAGAATGTTTGAGCGTCGTTGCAAGGGGTATGTTGCGATAGGATATTCCTTTAAAAAAAGCTAAGGGTGTTTCATCGACAATCAATATGTGTCGCGCTATTTTTGGGATTATCACAATGGCAGGCTGACAGAGAAGGAGTGGGTTAAGAAGTTTGGAAAGCACAAAGCAACATTAACCACGAAAAGCCTAGCGCAGCATAGCCGCAACCAATTCTTTATCTCTCACAGAGGCACAGAGTTCTCTGAGTTGTTTCAGAGTTTCCACCAGCAAAGACTCAAAGGCGTAAAGTTCGGGCTCGACGTTCCCAGTTTTCCACATTTTTCACCTCTAAGATTTTTCACCTTAAAATATTCTCTCAGTGCTGCGAAAAGTTCAGCTACTCTCTGTGTTCTCTGTGCCTCTGTGAGAGATAATAAACGTACAAAAAAAACAAGAATATGAATGATAGTAGTACGAAAAGCACGAAAAGCACGAAAGGGGGTGCGTAGCTGAGTTTTTTGGCCCGCGAATCTCCGCGAAAGGATAAGGGTATTTCATCTCCGCTTCCGTCTTCGCGCTTCGCGTCTACGCCGTGACAAGACGCGGGGTCGCTAATCGCTTGAAATACTCTTATCATAAGATCACTTTTAAAAACAATCTAGCGCACCCTCTGTGCCTCAGTGTCTCAGCGGCAAAAAATTGGTTACGGCTATGGTTCAGCTTTCCACTGCTAATGTTGACACACTTGACGATCTAAAGCAACTTGTCAAAGCGAGAATTGAGCTGGTTGAAGGCGGCGAATGAAAGCTTTGGCAATTAAGGACACGGTGATCTTTGTCGGTATTCTCTTTGACCGTCTCTATGTGCTGCGCAATCAGCTGGTGCATGGCGGTACCACCTAGGAGAGCAAGGTCAACCGCGATCAGGTATGCGATGGCTATCGCATTATGCAGGATTTCGTTCCTGCCATCATTCATATCATTAGGGAGCTTTCATCTATTCTCTATTTAATGCGTTACCGATAATAAGCGTGTTGACTATTCTCGTTTAATCTCTTATTATCAAAGCTATGAATGTTAAAGGACATGGATCAGTACGATTTATTAATTATCTGGCGTCAGCAAGCAATAGGACGAAGCAAAGTGCCCTTAAGAATATTAGAGATGATTGAGGAAAACCCATACTGTACGTTAAAGCGGATATCCGAGAAATTGGATTTGGCATTTTCAACCG
>JALNXR010000047.1 GCA_023230265.1 Bacteroidales bacterium
GTAGTGACTCCTATCACAATGTCATCCTGCTGCGTGTATTTGTGAATCACAATGTTGTAAACTGCAAGAAGGAACATAAAGGGAGATATCCCCTCCTTTGCCGATAATTTTTTTATACAGGAAACCAGTTTTTCGTCCAATGCAAATGACAATACTCCGGCTTCGGCAGAGTTGGCAGGACTTCGCGGATAATCCAGCGGCAGATTTAAAACAGGTATCTCCTCTTTGAACTCGTTTATCCAGTATGCCTTTTTCTTCTCCGTTTCATATCTCTGTACAAATCCGTTCTGCCATACAGCGTAGTCTTTATACTGTATCCTGAGGGGCTCCTGTTCTATTCCGTTATAATAGCCGAACACCTCTTTTTTAAGTATTTCCATCGAATAGGCGTCGACAATAATGTGATGGGCATCAAAGAGCAGAAGATGGTTGTCTGGAGCGATTTCAATAATTTCCACCCTCAACAGTGGAGCCCTTCCCAGGTCAAATGGCTTAATGAAGCTGCGTATATAGGTTCTGGCATCCTCTTCATTCATTTGTAACACAGGAATTTCAAAGTCTTTGAACTCTCCCGGGATCTGTACTGGAAGATCATTTACCAGATCAAATGATGTCCTCAGGATTTCGTGCCGTTTTACCAGTTTCTCAAAAGCCAATGTAAGACGGGAGATGGCAAGATTCCCCTTTATCTGCCAAATCTCGGGTATGTGGTAACTTAATCCGTCATTGCTGAGTCTGTCGAGAATAAAAAGACGGCGCTGTGCAGCCGATACCGGGTAGAAATCATATAACGGAGCAGGAAGAATCTCAAATCCATCAGCTTGCTTATCTTTTCCTTTAATGATATTGTTCTCTCCCGAGTCTGCACCAACCTGCTGTTTTGAGCTCTGTGAAACAAGTGACTTTGCCTCCTGAGAAACCGGTCGTTTTGAGTCCGGGAGGAGAGGCCGTTTTGATTCCAGGAAAACTGCCAGCTCCTCAATTGTAAGGTGGTTAAGCAGATCCCCGACGGAAAGCTTAATTTTTATTTTGTTTCCTATGAGCTGTATTATTTTGATTGCATGAATGGAGTCACCTCCCAGATCATAGTAGTTCTCACCGACACCAACGGCATCGTAACCAAGAACTTCCCCCCATATCTTTGCAACAGCTATCTCTGTTTCCGAATATTCACCGTTATCCCTGCCGGTAAGCAGGATTTGATCTCCGGCTGTTTCTGATGGCTGTTCTTTTTTGGCCTCACTCTTTTCTGATCCCTTCTGCAAAATATTGTCAGAAATAAGGAATGGCAGTTCTGCACTCTTGTCCAGATAAGAGAGGTTGACCCTTCCGGGGATGACTGAGATGATTTTTTTATGCAACACTGTGCTCAAAGCAGATATCCCCTCTTCAACAGAGACGGGGCTAAAGACTCCCTCTTCTGCCACCCCTCTCTCGTAAGCCATTCCCGTCTCTTTCCATGCGGAAAAATTGATACTCTGTGCTCTGATCCCCTTTCTGCAAAGCTCCGGGGCACAGCCATCCAGAAAACAGTTTGCCGATGTGTAATCGCTCTGCCCGGCAGTGGGTATTACTGCGGTGAGGGCAGAGGTCATTATAAAGAAGTCCGGCGGACTTTCCCTTAAGAGATTGACAAGATTAAGTGTCCCATGGATTTTGGGTAAAAGAGTCTTTTTAAAATCACCGGGCTTTTTGCTGTGGATAAAGCCCTCCCCGGCAACACCGGCAGTGTGTATAACCCCGCAGATCCTTCCCTGTTTTGTTGCAATCTTTTCTGTCAGCTTTTCCAAAGCCTGATAGTCTGCCACATCACATGAGGGAATTATTACTTCTGATCCGGAACTAATTATCTCTTTGATTATTTTTATCTTACGGCACAACCTGGCATCCCTGCCCTCCATAAGAATATCTCCCCACTCATTTTCAGAAGGAAAAACAGATCTGCCGGCAAGTACCAGTTTCACTCTTTTCTGAGTTGATATCCAGCGGGCAAGTTCAAGAGCGATCCCCCCTGTACCTCCGGTTATCAGATAGGTTCCCCCATCTTTGATCTCAACTCTCGAATCCTCCGTTTTATCCGGATCAAGGACATTCATCTCCCTTAGATATCTGCTCCCCTCCCTGTAGGCACGATAATGGTAACTCTCTTTAAAACCGTTGAGCAGTTCGTTTAGTATCTCACCGGCAGTTGCCACTCCGTCAATATCAAGGAAACGGCAGGAGAGGTATGGAATTTCTCTCCCAAGCACCTGTGACAGCCCTGCAACTGCATATCCAAAAGGATTCCCTCTCTTTTCCCTCCCTGTTACTTCCAGTACATTCTCTCCCAGAAACAGAATATTCATTCCTGATGACAACTCCCCGGAGAGATAAGCAGCAAAATTGTATGCACTGTAGAGAGATTCCTCCAGTTCAGATTCCGCATCAGCTGAGTTTCTGACGATGTTAAAATCACTCTCCGGCAGCAGATACAAAACCTTATCAGGCAATTTTTTATCCTCCTGATTTAATATCACGCTATAGTCTCCGTCATCAATGCAATATCCCTTTATCCCCGGTGTTTGTCCGATCTTATCCACCAACAGAGGATTGCACTTTGAATTGTATATCAGGGCAGCATTGACAAAACCGGGAAGTTCAGGAAATTGAGGCTTAAACGCTCTCCATCCGAGTTCATAAAATTTCTGTACGGACTGTAAAACCACCTTTTTAAACGTGAATCCTCTGAACTGAACCACAGTGTTGCCAGAGGTATCTGTGATATCTATATCGTATCTTCTGGTCCCTCCTGACTCTTCCGGAAGTTTTTTTACATAGCTGTAAACTGAGTCCGGCATCTTTGAAATTATCCTGACCGTTCCGAATGAGAATGGAACGTATCCCGGTTCATCCAGAGCATAGCTCAGGGCAGCATCTGTCAAAGGGGGATAGAGCCAGAAACTCCCGGCAGCCGGAGAGTCTTGAGCCGGAATTTCCAGCCTGGCAACCGACTCATTGTCATTCCAATGAATATCAGCGGAGATATTCCATTTGTCGCTTGTCTCTACCGGATTGTCCTTGTCTGCCTCTCTGCTTTCAGCAGTTGTAACTTTGTGAAGGGAGCAATTTTTAATCACTCGCTCAATATCCGGATTTTGATATTCTTTTTCACTTGCCGGTCTGACACAGAACCTTGCATAAGTGTGCCAGATATTTTCACCCTCTCTCGATTGAACTTCTGCATTTATGGAGCCATCCGGATTTTTATTCACAGAGAGTATCACCTCCTGTAAAGAATGTGAAAGCACCAGTGGTTTAAGCAGATAAAGTTCTTCTATCAGAAGATTGCCTGAGTTAAAATGGATTTTCCCGGCTTCGTACGCAATCTGCAGATAGGTTGTTCCCACCATTGTGGGTGTGCCCATAAGCCTGTGTTCATCCACTAACCATGAGTTGCCCTGAATATTAAGCTTGTACAGAGAGAGTGTAGGTGTCTCAGCAATACATTCATTAAGAAAGAGATTGTTGTAATTACGGCCATAAGCTGAGGATTTTTCAACCTGTTTCCTGTCACGGAGTTTCACCCAGCATCTGCTCTTCTCGAAGGGATATCCGGGCAGGGAAATTCTGGAGGGGAAGTTATCCGGTGAGTATCTGGCGGCAAAGTAATCCTCCCATAAAATTTCTGCTCCGTTGAGATATGCTTCGGCAACCTTTAAAGGATCTTTTATCTCCTCTCCCTGCAGATTTATCCTGGCAGGTGAGGCAATTTTTACACACTTTACCTCTGTCTCCCCTCTCTCCAGCTTTTGCACAAGCTCTTCAACAGTGTCAAAGATAACGGCTGTCCTGCAGGAGTGGTGACCTCTTCCTGTGGCAAGGGTGTAGCATAGGTTGCGGGGATCGATATTCCGCTTCTCAATTAGTGTTTCTCTGATTTTTGCAAGGTATCTCTCCAGAATCTGCTCACTGCGGGCAGAGAGTACGAACAGGTTGTTTCCGGTCGTCACTTTGTTTACCCCTTTTGGTCTTTGTGGAGCCTCTTCCATCACCACATGGCAGTTTGTTCCGCTCAGACCGAATGAACTTACACCGCATCTGAGAGGGGTTCCGTTTGATATCCAGTCGGTAAGCTCTTTGTTAATATATACCGGACTCTCTTCAAATCTGATGTTCCGGTTGGGAGTGTTAAAGTGAACCAAAGGGGTAAGCTTTCTGTTTGAGAGGCTTAATGCTGCTTTTACCACACCCGCCAGACCGGCGGCAGTGTCCAGGTGGCCAATGTTCGCCTTGATTGCTCCAATTGCACAAAAACTCTTTTCTGCAGTGTGTTTTCTGAATGCCCTGGTTATTCCCTCAATCTCTACCGGATCACCCAGTTTTGTTGCGGTTCCGTGAGTCTCAATAAAACTTACAGTCAGCGGATCTATTCCGGCATCTTTCCAGGCTTTGTCAATCACATCGGCTTGTGCATCAGCATCCGGGGCGGTTATTCCGATAGTGCTGCCGTCCTGGTTAATTTCGCTGCCCCTGATAACTGCATATATGTTGTCATTCTCCTCCAATGCTTTTTCCAGAGACTTGACAAATATGGCAATTACCCCCTCTCCTCCTCCTGTACCGTCTGCCGAATCATCAAAGCAATGTGCTCTTGAATCAGAAGAGTCTATACCGGAGCGGGATCCGCTATCAAGTGGGAGAAGGTGCAGTTTAACACCACCGACCAGTGCCGAATCAATTTTCCCCTCTCTTATTGCCTGGCAGGCCAGGTGAAGTGCCACCAGAGAAGATGAACAGGCTGTATCCACAAGCATTGCAGGCCCTTTGAGGTTGAGGAAGTATGAAAGCCGGCTTGCAAGTATGGATGGTGTCTGGGCGGTTAGTAAGAGATTCTGATCCGTCTCACCGGAAGAGTCAATGAACCGGTTATATTCAGAAAAATTGTCACTGGCTCCGATGTAAATTCCCGTTCTGGCTCCCCATAGCTTATCACCACCATACCCGGCATCTTCAATTGCATGGCAGGCAGTCTCCAGGAACATTCTCTGTCCCGGATCAATAAGAGCCGCCTCAGAGGGAGAAAGTCTGAAGAATCCGTAATCAAACTTGTCAACCTCATTCAGATAGCAGTATTGTCTGTAATTAAGTGTTCCCCGGTAATTATCGTACAGTGCAGCAAGTTCTTCTATATCCCTCTTTCTGCTCTCAGGCAAATCACCTATAAGATCACTTCCGTTACAAAGCTCTTTCCAGAATTCTCCCGGTGTCTGAGAGGAACCTATCCTGAGAGCTATTCCGGTAATTGCAACTCCGTCACTTTTGTGTCCCCGGATTTTTTCTTCATCGCCGTAAATTGGCTCCTTCTTATCAGGATTGATTCTGGAAGCTATAAAGTGAGCCTGCTCTGCAATTGTACTCTCAGAGAACAGGTCTGTAATTTCCAGAATACCCGGATATACCTCGTCTATTTTAGAATGAAGCCTGACAAGCAGTATAGAGTTGCCTCCGATATCAAAGAAATTGTCACGGATGCTGATATTTTCTGTTGAGAGGACGGTCTGCCAGATTTTAAGCAGTACCGATTCCACATCGTTTTCCGGATTTTCGAATTCCACCCCTGTGGCAATGTTCTGAATGGCCGGAGGTAGATTCTTTTTATCCAGCTTGCCGTTAGAAGTGAGAGGTATTTTATCTGTTCTGATAAAATATGCGGGTATCATATACTCCGGAAGGGAAGCCGATAAAAATCCCTTAAGTTCGTTTACCTTTTGTTCCTTTTCTGAGACCAGGTATGCTGCCAGCTCTTTTGTTCCCTCTCTGTCAACAGCAATGACTGCAACATCAGTGATGCCGTCCATGCTGCGCAGCCTCATCTCAATTTCAGCCATCTCCACACGGAATCCCCTGATCTGCACCTGGTTGTCACTTCTGTCCAGATATTCCAAAGTGCCGTCGCATAACCACCTACCGATATCTCCGCTTTTGTAAAGTATCTCCTGATCATTGTAAGGATTTTGTATGAACCTTTCTGAGGTCAGTTCCGGTCTGTTGAGGTATCCTTTGCAGACTCCGCTCCCCCCGACATATATCTCTCCGTATATTCCTTTGGGAACTAACATTTTGTGCTCATCAAGAATATAGACCTTTGTCTCAGGCAAAGGTTTGCCGATGTTGCTGCTTCCGGTTGATGATATTATCTCGCTGCCGGTGAGTTTATGGTATGTAACATGTATTGTGGTCTCAGTTATTCCATACATATTTACCAGGGATATCGCGGAGGCGGGGTGAATTTTAATCCACTCCCCTAGTTTTGAGGGATCGAGCTTGTCACCTCCGAATATCACATACCTGAGATTAAGAGGAACTTCTTCTCGGCTGCCGGTCAGATATTCAGAAAATTTATAAAACGCACCGGGTGTCTGATTCAGTACGGTCACCTTTTGTCCGCTTACAATTTTTACGAAAGCCGATATATCCCTTACCTCACTCCTTTCCGGTATTATCAGTTTCCCTCCGTAAAGAAGAGCACCATACATCTCCCATACAGAAAAATCGAAACAGAAAGAGTGGGCCATTATCCAGACATCTTCCGGCCCGAAATCAAAATGGTTCCTGTCGTTAAAGAAGAGCCTCACCAGGTTTCTGTGGCTTATTTGACACCCTTTTGGCTTTCCGGTTGAGCCCGATGTGAATATCACATATGCTGTAGTATCCGGCAGGACGGCCGGTGAGGAAGAGGGTGAGGGAATGGTTGCAGAAGCCTTATCAGCTTTTTCAATATCCAGAATCACACAGTCGCAACCGGCCTGTTTTGCTATTCTTTGCAGGCGCTCTTTGAGAGGAGCTGTAGTTAAGGCGATTTTTATGCGGCTTTCTGACAATATATGACTGATCCTTTCGTCGGGATATTCCGGATCCAGCGGGAGATATGCCCCGCCGGCCTTTAATACGGCAAGCAGAGCTATTACAGTGTTTTCAGAAGGGCTGAGAAAGACTCCGGTGACCTCCCCCGTTCCGGGAGTATAGTTACATCTTATAAACCGTGACAGGGAATCTGCATGCGTGTTCAGTTGATTATATGTCAGCTTTTTGTCTTTATATACCAAAGCCGTCCTTCCGGCATACTCCCTTGCAGATTTCTCAAAGAGAGAGATAATTGTCTCTTTATCAGGGTAATCGGCAGCGGTGTTATTATATCCGGTCAAAAGGTCTTTTTCTTCTTCTTTGTCCGGGATATTGACTTTGCTGATTATGCAGGAGGGATCTTCCAACAGCTTTTCCAGCAACACTTTTAAATGTGAGGCAATCAGCTGAACGCGTTCTTTTCTGAATAGTCTGGTGTTGTACTCTATCAGTAAATCCAGCTCTTTGGCTTTATCGTTGAAATTAAATGTTATATCATATTTGCTGATATTCACCGGCACCTGGTAGGGTTCGGCAGAGGTGAAACAACGGGAAGGATCAATATCAAAATTCTGCAATACCAGTACAATGTCAAACAGTGGTGAGCGGCTTGTGTCCCTTGGGAGCCTTAGCTCCTCCACAAGTTTGTCAAAGGGATACATCTGATGGGAGAATCCCTCTGCAGAAGACTCTTTTACCTGTTCAAGTAGGCGTGCAAAAGAGATATCAGGATCAAGAGTGTCCCTCAAAGCCAGCATATTGACATAATTGCCAACCTGACTCTCAAGATCAGGATGGTCCCTTCCGGCCACCGGAGTTCCGATGATGATATCTGTTTTTCCGCTGTAACGGTGCAAAAGCACTTTAAGAACAGCGTTGAGAGTCATAAAGAGACTGCAGTGCCTTTTTGAGTTAAAATCATCCAGTCTCTTTTTAAAATCTCCGGAGAATGAATAATAGATGCTGTCTCCGTCATAGGATTTAACAGCAGGCCTCAGAAAATCAGCAGGTATCTCAACCGGGGATATCTCACCGCCAAGTCTTTCAAGCCAGTAATCCCGGTCAGAATTGTGACTTCCGGCTTTTATGCTGTTGTTCTGCCATTGAGAATAATCCCTGTACTGTATTTTTAGAGGGATAACCGGATTGAAGGAGTGCTTAAGATAATTCTGATAACCCCCGAAAAGTTCCTCTGTTATTACACCCAGAGACCATCCGTCGCATATGATATGGTGGATGTTTAGGAAAAGAACATAATCTGCAGGGGATATTTTTATTATGTAAAACCTGATAAGCGGGTACCCGGAAAGATCAAAGGCTCTTTCAGCATCAGAAGAGATGTATACAAACGCTCCTTTCTCAGGATCTTCTGTGTTTGAAAAGTCGTTTAAAATAATGGGAGCCTCTTTGTCATTTACAGCTTTCTGTCTTGGTTCACCATCTATTTGGACAAAGACAGATCTAAGTGATTCGTGTTTTGTCAGCAGATCTCTGTATGACCTCTCCATCGCCGGAATGTCAATCTCCTCTTTTACCCTCACCGCTACCGGAATATTGTAGGTTGATTTAAGCTTTTCTATTTTGTCAAGCACCCACAATCTCTTTTGGGCAAAAGAGAGTTCATAATACTCTGATTCTTCTGTAACAGGAATATTTCCAAGTTCCTCTCTCTTTTTATCTTTAATTATCTCACCAAGAGATTTAATATCGGGATTTGAAAAGAATTCCTTAAGAGTAATTGCTGTTTTAAGCTCTTTCCTGATGGCGGATACAGCTCTGATTGCCTTAAGGCTGTGACCTCCCAGATTGAAAAAGTTATCTTTTGCCGTTATGGTGTTGCAATCCAGTATCTCTTTGAATATTTTAATCAGTGTGCTCTCTGTCTTACCGGAAGGCGAAAAAAGTGTTTCCGGTTTATTCTGTTGCATGTCAGGAATAGGGAATGAATTGGAATCAATTTTACCATTCTTGTTAAGTGGGAATCTATCCATCCTGACCACATATTTCGGGAGTAAATATTCAGGAAGTTTTTTGCTCAGAAATTCCCTGTATTCATCACGACTGATATCTTTTACAGATGTAAAATAGAGTGCAAGCTCCTTCTGCCCCCCTTCAGCCACCGGCAATGCTTTAACATTGGTCACCCCCTCCATCTGATTTGCATTGCTCTCCAGCTCACCCAGTTCAATGCGAAAACCTCTTATCTTTAACTGATCATCATTTCTCCCTATAAAATGGATGTTACCGTCAGGCAGTAAACTCACAATATCTCCTGACCGGTAAAGAGTTCCGTTATACCATGGAGTTCTGACAAAAGAGGTTTTGTTGAGTCCGGGGCGGTTCAGATAGCCAATTGAAACCTGTTTGCCGCCGATATACAACTCCCCGGGGATACCCTCGGGGCAGAGATTCCCGTAATCGTTGCAGATAAAGAGTTCTGTGCCGGAGATGGCTTTCCCTATAGGAATATCCTTATCAAACTTTTTGTCAATTCTGTATACTGTTGTTAAAACCGTATTTTCAGTAGGTCCGTATACATTGTAAAAAGAGGCTCCCGGATATCTGGAAACAATGATGTCAGCTGCTTTGCAGGACATTTTTTCACCTCCTGCAAGTATTGTCTTAACACCATCAAATATACCTGTATCTGCTCCTGCATCCTCTTCCGCCACTCTTGCAAAAAAGCCGGCAGACATTAACAGAGTGTTTATCTTATATTCAGAAAAATAATCCTTAAGCCTGGCCGGATCAATGTAATCTTCTGTATCTTCCAAATAAAGGGTCCCACAGTTAAGAAGCGCGCTCCACATATCAAACACTGTTGCATCAAAAGAGATTGAGGAGGTGGCAAAAATCCGTGTCCGGCTGTTTATAAATGAAAAATCTCTGTTTCTGACAAGGGACACCACCGCTTTGTCCTCTATCATAGTGCCCTTGGGCACTCCTGTGGAACCTGATGTATAGATTATATAAGCAAGATTAGAAGCACTTCTCTCCCAGGTTGTATTTTGCCGGTTTTGAGGATATTCAGAAAAGTCACCGGAGGTTATAACAAAACGGCCGGAGTCAGATAACCTTTTTCTCTTTCTGTCGGATATCACAACTCTCACCTCTGCATCTTCCAGAATGACATTGATCCTCTCTTCCGGCATGTTCTCATCAACCGGGAGATAGGCACCGCCCGCTTTGAGTATTCCCAGAATTGAAACCAGCAGTTCATGAGATCTTCCCATCAAAACAGCCACAACCTCATCTCTTTTTATGCAGTACTCTTCTTTGAGTCTGGAGGCGTAAGTATCTGACCTGTTATCGAGTTGAGTGTAGCTAAGGGGAATCCCCCTGTAAACAACAGCCGGTTTCTGAGGATATTTGGTTACAATTTCAGAAAATAACTCCACTATACTCTTTTCAGAAGTTTTTGCCGAACTTTTGTTGCTGAGTGTTTTTTTAATATAATCCGACTCCTCCTTTGAAATAAATTCCAGTCTCCTCAGAGGGACATCAGGTGATGCAATAATATTCTCAATAAGCACACCAAGGTGTCCGGCCATTTTTTCTATTTTTGCACGCCTGTAAAGATCAGGATTATAGACTATTCTGACTCCCAACTCCTGCGGGGATTCTTCAAATGAGAAATGGAGGTCAAACTTGCTGTAATTAATATCCGGTTCTGCAATCTCTGCCCTCACACCACGGAACGGAAGGGTATTCTCCTGCTTATCCTGCAGGGAAACAACCGTTTCGAACAATGGATTTCTGCTTGTGTCTCTCTCTGTTCCAAGCTCTTCAACAAGAAGATCAAAGGGATACATCTGATGGTCAAATGAGTTAAGTGATTCATTTTTGACAGAGTTCAACAGAGAGTTAAAATCTGCATCCGGATCAATTTTATTTCTCAAAGGAATCGTATTCACAAAGAAGCCTATCAGCCCTTCTGTATCTCCATACTCCCTGCCGGACACCGGAGTTCCCAGAATAATGTCGGTTTTTCCTGTATACTTGTTTATCAGCAGATTTACCACAGAGAGTAAAAACATAAAGAGTGAGCTCTCGGTTTTGTAGCATAGCTCTTTAATTTCAGGTAA
>JALNXR010000048.1 GCA_023230265.1 Bacteroidales bacterium
CGGGGTCGGGTTGCCAGGCATCTGTTCTGGAGGCCGATCCGATATAAACAGGGTTGTGGGGGTAAGCCACCCAGTATGCGATCTTTTCGCTCCTGTCATACATCAGTGTATAATTTCTTAAAGTCTTGCCTGCAAGCTCAAAAGAGTGAGAGACAACCTTAGTGTTGCTGTTACTTCCCCCTAATGGGATCTCTTTCCACCTGAGATCTTCAATCTGCAAATTATCATCTCCGTCGCCGGAAGGGGCGGCCTGTGTAAGAGTCTTTCTTACAGATTTGTCTTTACAGTATACAGCAATTTCGGCAACTCTGGGAATGTCAAAACTGTTTTCGGTGAGAATAAGCACCACATTGGCATTACCACTTCCCTGAGTGACACCCGGGGTGCACCAACCTTCACCACCTGATTTATAATTAATTGAAATAATCCAATCGCTGTTGGCTTCTATGTGCAAAAAAAGGCTTACTGTTGATGCAGAGACAGATTCGCTGCTCAACTCAGCAGAGAGTTGAACAGCGATATCCTCTTTAATACATCCGGCCGGTAAAGATCCGAACAGCAGAAGCAGAAGTCCCAACTGCAGAGCTGCTCCTTTAAAAAAGCGCATTGGTTACTGTTTTATAGTGCACATGTGTTGTTGCTTTAAAGCACATCTGGAACTGTTTTATATGTACTCTGTTACTGAACTGTGATAATAACATTTGCCAGCCTTGAGTTTCCTCCTGAAGCAATTGTCCCACCGTTTACGGATGTAGTGGAAGAACATTTTATCCTAAAGTAGACTGTACTGTTTGCAGCAGCTGTGAGTGCGTAACTTCTTACAAACGGTGAGGATGGCATAGTATTTCCATACACAATTGCATCACCCATCTGGTGCCAGTTTGTGTTATCAGAAGAGAACTCAATTACAAAATCTTTAGGACCGGTGTTGGTGCTGTAACCGTAGTATGAGACTGAAACAGTTTTGCCTGAGGTAATGGCTGCCTTTGGTGTCATTGTAAAGAGCCATGCCTGATTTTGACCCCAGCTGTTACAGTAAATTGTAGAAGTGGAAGATGTGAAACTAATTGTAGGAACTGTTGCAAATCCGTGCAGATTAAAGGTGGCGTTGGTTGATTCATCTGTAGAAGAGGAAGTTGAGGCCATCGGCAGAGTTGGAACTGCAGAGAATGTCCAGGAGGCCAGAGTCTGTGAATTTGATGCATCCACAACAGTTGAGTTCACAACTATCGGCGTTGTTATGCCGGTTCCTGTGATAGTAAATACAACTGCACCCGTTGTTGTCGGAGTTCCGGCAAGATTAAACACTATGTTGCCTGTAGCTGCGGAGAATGTGCCTGATGCAGTTACGGGAGTTGTGAGTCCGGCTGCTCCGGCACCGGTTACGGCAACTGACAATGAATATGAATCGTTGACAGTTGCGTCGGAATATGGAAGGGTGATAGTTGCTGTTGTCGCAGCATCTTTTGTAAGGGCTCCGGCAAGGGTTGCTGTGCCATAAGTCAGTTGAGCAGCTGATGCAAAGCGGGTCCCGGTCAATCCTGCAAAATCACTGCTCGTACGGGGAGTCACCTGGTAAACACCGTTGTTTATGCTTGCAATGCCCAATAGGGATCCGCTTCCCTGTGGAACAGCCGTACCTTTATATGCAGAATATTTTGAAGAGAACATTACAAAATTTTCTCCTGTGCTGGATTCCATATTGATAGAGGTGTGGGCATCTTCAGAGGCTACAGTTTTCGACAGATCGGCAGCAACAACCTGAACATTGGAAACCGATACAAGCATACTTTCATAATTGCCTGTTCTCAGTTGCTGAGCAGTGATTGTTGTGGGATTAATGGTTACTGTCTGGCCGGTTGAGACCATCTTGGAGTTGTTGAAATTGTTAAGCTGCAACAGACCGTTGTATTTGGAAAGCACTGCGCCGTTAAGGCTGAACTCCAGCTCGGCACCCGGAGCAATAGTTGCTGCATCGTTAACAAGTCTCACAGCTATTCCTGCGGTTCCGTCAGAAACTACAATATTCTTAAGTGAAGTGGAGTTTCCTCCGGTCTGATCGCTAATCATGCTGGCTTTCATGTAGATGTCAGTTGTGATGGTGGTTTCGCCCATTGCCCTGAGAGAAGCTACAGTTACATAGTTCTTAATTATACCGGCAGCCTGCTGAACCTGAATGTATTCGTAGATAGTTGAAGTCTGAACCTTTATGGTTGCAGTTCTGGTATCTCCGGTATTTGGAAGACAGGTAACGGTCACTGTAGTTTCACCCTTACTGCCTGTGGAAGGTGAAAGGGCAATCCAGTTGGTTCCGGTAGCATATGTTACCTCAGTAGTCCATTCCCGGTTGGTATTTACAACAAAAGTTGCGTTTCCTCCCTCTTTTGCTATTTCGAGAGTTTCCGTGCTGATTTCAAGAGAGGGAACACCCTCTTCGATATCCTCTTTGCTACATGAGGAAAGAATTCCCAGCGTACTGAACGTAGCCAGTACAGCTGTTATACTTAACAGTTTTAAAAATTTTTCCATTAGAAATTATAAAATAAAAGTTAGAATTAAATAAAAATAAAAATTAGAATTAAAATTAGAATTATACATTCTATACAAAAATAGCACATTTTTTCCACATTTTTTCAATAAAAGTTGAGATAAGTGAAAAAAGAGGGACCTTGCCTTACTTTTTCGCAAGTCGCACTAAAACAGCAATATAGCACATGTGGTTTTTCCAAAACGAAGAGGTTTTGTGGCGATTTTGTGGTGGTTTTGTGGTGGTTTTGTGGCGGTTTAGAAAAACCACATCATTCAAATGCCATCAAATCAATTATTTGCGAAAAAGTAAGGCAAGGTCACCCCTTCAACATCCTCACAATATCATTAAAACTCTCATGCGTCACCGAAGAAATCTGCCTGTAAGAAGCATTCCCCTGAAATCTCAAAATCTTAAGAATTCGCACAAGCTCACCCCTCGAAAGACAATCCAGATCCCTGCCCTGCAGCACAAACTTTAAATATTTAGCAACCTCATTATCAGTCGGCTTATCTAAATTCATGACTGCCTCAGTCTCCATATTCTCCTTATTCTGCTTAAACACATTACTCCCATTATTCTCTTCGCCTTCATTATCAACTTCAATCTTCTGATCCCTCTTCATCGTCCAATACTCCTCTATGTGTTTTAATGCCCTCTCGTTTAAATTTTTGTTGGAAGTGAACAAAAAATCTACAACCAAATTATCTACATCAATTATCTTGCTTAGAAAATTATAATACCCCGCTTTAGTAAAATGGTACGAACTCCACCGATAATCCCTGATACTCATGCATATCCCCGCCCGCACAGGATTTGTCAAAATGTACAAAAAGTTATACTCAAGATAATCAGTAGAATAAATCGGACAACTTCCAAACGGACTATTAAACACCTGACCTCTCATCCCTTTTCTCAGATTGTACCACTGATTAAAACTCATAAGTAACGACTTCATAAATGCATTCAGAACCTTAGTATATATCTGAAGGTGAACATGATTGTCCATCAACACAAATACAGTTACAACTGTCTCATTCTTTATCGCAGCTTTGTGACATCGCGATAAAAATCCACAAAAGTCGTTATTGTCATAGAAAACATTGTACCGATTAGTGCCTCTAAGCCAAACATGAAAAAAACCGGACTGCTTACGCGAAAATACCTTATTACAAATTAGATCGTTCTGTTTGTTCAGCTGTTTATTTTTAAAGGTATCTGCCAATCTTTTCTCGGCAAGTCGCAAAAGCGAAGACATATCCTTCTTATCACTCATCTCACTCATCTCACTCATCTCACTCATCACAAATCCTCCCCACAATTAATTTCGATATCAAAGCTACAAAAAAAGTGCACCTTGCCTTACTTTTTCGCAATCAACACTAATCCAGCAATATAACATGCACAACTTTTCCAAAACCATAACATTTTGGAAAAGTTGCATCATGCAATTGTCATACAATCAATAATTTGCGAAAAAGTAAGGCAAGGTGCCTCTTGACGAGCACCTCTTCGCCTGTTTTCTGATTCTTGCAATAGAGGTGAATCCAATTACCGCGGTTATCATCTAAATACCGGTAACTGTATCTTTGAACGGGTTCGTAGCCATCTCTTCTCTCCTGGCCATCGGAATAACGTTCGTAAAGAGCAAGACGTCCGTCATCATTGTATGTGAAGACCTCTTCGTCTCCGTATTCAATGGTCATCTGGTAAAGCTTGTCTCCCTTATAAACAAGCTTTTCTGTGTGTTCATACCCTGACGATTCAACCAGCCGGCCAAGAGAGTCATACGTGAAATATCCGGGGAGACACTCAATGTATGTCCCTTCCAGCAATAATCCCCTTTGGTCATATTTAAATATATTTTCATTCTCTTGAATCTCTTTTAAAATCAAATTGTCCCGCACATAACCTTTAAATTTTTCTTTTGCAATCCTCCCGTTTTCGTAAACATATTGTGATTCAAACATAATGGGCGACGATTCACTATCTCCATGATAACAATTGTAACCCTCCAACTTTCCGCTGATATCGTATCTGTAGAGAGTTAGGCACTTATCATCGTAATATTTATTGTGGGTCAGAATTTTAATAAGCCGGCCAAGAGAGTCGAACTCCCTGAATTGAATGGACGTATAAGAAGTATCAGGAAAGGTTTTATTAATGATCGTAACACTTTTAACATTGCCTGTAAAGTTAATTTGATGATACTGAGCAGATGCAGATGCCCAGTTGAGAATTAAAATCAATAGAAATATTATCCCTTTTTTCATTTTTTAATGAATTTTTCTGATTCGTAATTTTTAACTTAACCGTGCTTGAAACGTTTTTTTGCAGTTGAATAAATGTTAGCCTATCGCGAAGAGCATTTTTTCAAGGCTGAAGTAACTCTGAAGTAACTCTGAAGTAACTCTGAAAAAATGCCGCATGTATTTAACATATTTTCAATAACATGCCGAAAACTGTGGCAAGGTGCTTCTTGTTAGTATTTATGGAGGGTCCTGCCTGCATTAATCCATCCGATGATTTTCCCATTATTCCGAACACTATCTGTGTTGCCTCCGTAAATTAGAAATGGTTCAGCCTCAGGATTTAACTTACGATAATAATCAAGTCTTTTAAAAAAATCAGAAGAAACTGTAGTAGACGATTTAATTTCTATACATTTGATTTTGTCGTCGATATCTATCAGGCAATCCACTTCATTTCCGGTAGAGTCGCGCCAAAAATAGATTGGGGGAGTAATACACCGGTTCAGAAATCCTTTCATTACATCGGCAATAATCATATTTTCAAATAATGCACCTTTAGCCCAATGACCGGTCAGCTCTTCCTTTTTACGTATTCCAAGCAGACTGCATACCAATCCTGTATCATAAAAATAAAGTTTTGGGGTTTTTAAAATGCGTTTTGAGAAATTCTGATGGTGAGGATGCAGAAAAAACACAATAAAGCTAGTTTCTAAAATAGAAAACCACGATTTTACCGTTTTCAAATCAACGCCTACCTCATTTGCTATATTATTGTAATTTAGCAATTGTCCTACCCGGCCTGCGGCAATTCGCAAAAATTTCTGAAAGACAAAAAGATTCGACACGTTTACTATTTGCCGTACATCACGTTCAACATAGGTTTGAATATATGAAGGGAAAAACAGTTCTGACTCCATATCCATTTGATGAATACGCGGATAAAACCCCTGGAATATTGTAGCTTCCACATCTTCAGTTTTCGCTTTATCAGCGCCGTGCAACTCAGAAATGCTCAGAGGCAGCAGATGTGATACAAATACTCTGCCGGCCAGACTTTGTGATATTTTTTCTGACAGCAGGAAATTCTGGGAACCTGTCAGTATAAATTCACCGGGTCTGTTACGTTCATCACTTATTGTTTGTATGTAAGAGAACAATGCAGGTATGCGCTGAACTTCATCAATAATAATTCCTTTACCAAACTGCGATAAGAACAAACGCGGATCGGAAACGGCTGCTTCATACACATCCGGATTTTCGAGATTGACATAATTGTATTCCGGAAAACACATCCTGGCTAAGGTAGTTTTACCGGATTGGCGCGGACCCGTTATGGATATAACAGGCATTTTTGCAGCCATTTTTATCAGTGTACTGCCAATTTCACGTTGTATCATGCACAAAGATAATAATAAATCGTCAATTTGTTTGCAAAAATGGAATCCAATTCCGTTTTTGCATTCACTTTTGTCATGGTGTCTGGGCTTTAGAAAAAATCATCGGGCTTGGTCAACGCAAAAAAAACAAAAAAAATGTCAACAAATATGTTGACAAATTATTATATTTGCAATATGAAAATGATTGGACAATATATAGACCAGATAATAAAAGCAAACAATTGCACCCAAGTAGACGTTGCAAGAGGAATTGGCGTTTCTCGTCAACAGCTCAACTATATAATTTTAGGCAAAAGAGAGCTCACTTTACAACAGGCTTTAAAAATAGAATCTTATTTTAGTTTACCGGAAGGTCAAATTCTGAAACTTCAGACAGAAATTGCAATATTCAACTATAAACAAAAAATTAAGCAACAACTTTTTGAAAATCTACTAAAAGTACAAGCCCTTTGGTCATACTCAAATCCTTCTATAGAAAACATTTCAGATGAAGAATTAATTGAAAAAGTCTTTATATATCTGGATATTAACCAGATATCAAAAATGTTTGAACTGTATAAAAGAGATTATATTCGCAAGGTATGGCGTGAGAAACTAGCTATTCAAGGCAATTTTTTGTTCAATTTGAATGTAATGATTGCGTTATATTATTTTGACATTGCTCAACCGGAGCAATATTTGAAGAGATTGGAGAGAGAATACATTAAAAATCAGCTTAATTATGCGTAAGGGTTTAACATCAAATATCGATTCAATTATTGAAAGAGTTGCCACTTTGGAATGCATAAAACCTTATATACTTGTAGGAGGAACAGCTCTTGCAATTCAGATTGGACACAGAAAAAGCGAGGATCTTGACTTTATGATGTGGCGCAAATCGAAAGGAGAGAAACCAGAAATCGATTGGCCTGTCATAGATAGAGAGTTGAAGGATAAAATTGGTGAGATTGAAAGTATGAATTTACTTGGTTTTGACCAGGTTGAATTTATTGTTGCCGGAGTCAGATTTTCATTTTATGTAAGCGATAACAACTGTCCTGTATCAGATCCAATCCAATATATTGGAAACATACGACTTGCCGATATTAATTCTATTCTGGCTATGAAAATCGAAGTAATGTTGCGTAGATTGAAAATGCGCGACTATTACGATATTTACGCAATTCTTAAAGAGGGATACAGTATTTCAGAAGGAATCGATGCTGCCATAAAATATTCAAAATACAAGCTGAATACCAAAAATATAATGATGATTCTACTTTCAGAAAAATTCACATCAGATCAAAACTTTGAACAGCTTGAACCAAAATATAAAGTCACAAAAGAAGAGATCAGAAACTACATTCTTCGGAAATTAAAACGATAAAAACTGTGGCAAGGTCTCCAACCCCACAACTTCGATATCCTTTTTCATAGACCAGCTTTCGTGTGAAGGTGTTACAATAAAAGTCTTTCTGGGCGCAATGTCTTCAATTGCTAAATAGTTGCCTTTGGATAGAGTAGGGGAATAGGATGCTTTGCACTCAATTGCGAATATGGCACCATCAATTTTCATCACAAAATCGATCTCTGCTCCATTAGAGGTTCTATAATAGAAAAATTCTGCATCAGGGTATAGTCCTCTGAGATTCGTCAACACTATCTGCTCCCAGACAGAACCAAATCCGGGATGCCCCGATAGTTCAATAAAACTGTGCAACCCTAACAAAGCTGCTGTTATACCTGAATCGGCTATATAAACTTTTGGAGCTTTTACCAATCTTTTACCCAAGTTTGAAATGTATGGAGGAACAACCTCTACCATAAAAGTCCCGGCCAAAAGGTCGATATAATTTTTGACAGTAGTGGAAGACACCCCTAAGGATGAAGCCAGTGTTGCATAGTTCACGCACTCTCCATTTATATGTGCCAGCATTTGCCACAACCTTCGCATTATTGTAGGAGTAAATCCTGCCCACTGAAGTAGATCTCTCTCTAAAAAAGTTGTAATAAAACTCTCTCTCCATTCAAAGGAGATATCTTTTTTGCCGGCAAGCAGACTGCGAGGGAAGGCTCCGGCAGAAAAATAATCTTCTATGGTATAGTCACCCTCTAACTCTTCCCATAAAAACGGGGTGAGCCTTTTGTAAGATATCCGGCCGGCAAGAGACTCCGAGCTCTGTTTTAAGAAGTCGCGAGAGGCTGAGCCGAGAATAAGAAAACAACCAGGTTTGTTCCACTCATCTACTAAAGCCCTTATTAATGGAAAGAGTTCCGGATGTCGTTGTATTTCGTCAATACATATCAGTTTCTCTTTTTGCGTAGATAAAAACCATTCAGCATTATCCAATTTACGCAAATCAGAAGGCCGCTCTAAGTCTAAATAGATACTATCCGGATAGGCATTGAGCAGATGTTTAACCAATGTGGATTTGCCACATTGACGAGGACCGGTAACCGCTGTTACGGGAAAATGCTCTATAGACTTTAGCAGACTTGGCTCAAGATATCGATGGACATACATACATACTTCTTAATTTAATAACCATATTCCATGCATGCAAATATAAAAATATATTTTGGAATTGCATGGTTGAGGTAATGTTTTTTACCAAACCTTGCCACAGTTTTCGGGAACAGCATAACCTTGCCTTACTTTTTCGCAATCAACACTAATCCAGCAATATAACATGCACGACTTTTCCAAAACCATAACATTTTGGAAAAACCATACCATCCAAACGTCATACAATCAATAACATGCGAAAAAGTAAGGCAAGGTCCACAAAGGCACATTTGTCATCCACGACTCCTCTTTGTATTCTGCTAAAGAGGTGCGGACTGCTTTTTTAGGTTTGTATTTTTGACAGAAAAGTTTGAAACTTACAGATTTGAGATTTTCACCGGCTTTAACTTCCACCGGGATAATCTCGCCATTTTGCGTTTGTACGAGAAAATCAAGTTCATATTTGCTGTTCTCAAATGTGTGGTAGTAAACCGATAAGTTTTCGTTCCGGATGAGTTGTTGAAAAACATATTGCTCCGCTAAAGCACCTTTATACTCAGAAAATATTGAATCGCCTTCCGCGATTGTTTTTGCGTTAAGATTCGACATAGCTCCCAATAATCCCACATCGTTATGGAATAGTTTAAAGGCTGAAAGCTCCTGATAGGCAACCAAAGGCAAAGCAGCTTTGGAGGTATTATACACCTTATGCAAAAGTCCTGCATCTGTAAGCCATTGAATAGCAAGTTCAAAATCCTTTGCCCTTGAACCTTCCCGGATTACACCATAAATGAATTTTTTATTCTCTTTTGACAATTGTGCAGGAATACTATCCCAAACCATATTTATCCGAGGTAAAATCTCTCTGGGTGCATATTTTGAAAAGTCGCTCCGGTAAGAAGCAATAATTTGTTTCTGAAGCCTGCGTACATTTTGCCAATCCTTATTTTCAACAAAATCCCCAACTACTTCAGGCATTCCGCCAACATACAAATAATATCGTAAGTAGTTGATCAGTTTGTTGTTGAAAAAATTAAGGCTCACAAAATCTCTCTTCTCAATAAGTTCTGCTATCCCATTTTCGCCCAAAGCAAGCAGAAACTCATAAAATGACATTGGATAGAGTTTCATAAAATCAACTTTTCCTACAGGAAACGACTCGTTGGGGTGAATGCCAACCCCCAGGAGAGATCCGGCAGCAATAATATGGTATTGAGGAGCATCTTCGTAAAAATATTTCAATGCCGAAATCCCTTTTGGCGCTGCCTGAATTTCATCAAAGACAATCAATGTGTCATTCGCATCAATTTTAAGATTACAATAAGCGTTTAATACAGTGATGATCCTATCTGCATCAAAATCAATATCAAACAGATTCTTTGGAGCATTAGGTCGTTCAAAATTGATATATGCCATCTGTTTGTATTGAGTTTTACCAAATTCCTGCAAAAGGTAGGTTTTGCCAACCTGCCGTGCACCAAGAAAAAGAAGAGGTTTTCGTCTCTTGTTTAACCTCCAGATAGATAGTTCATTAATCTTTGTACGATACATTTATCACCAATTATTTATGTCAAAAATAACACTTTTCTCTAAATATTACATTATAAATGTACACTTTTCACCCAAAAATGCACCTTGCCTTACTTTTTCGCAATCAACACTAATCCAGCAATATAACATACACAACTTTTCCAAAACCATAACATTTTGGAAAAGTTGTATCATGCAATTGTCACACAATCAATAATTTGCGAAAAAGTAAGGCAAGGTCCCTAGTTCTTAAGCAAATTTGCCGGATTAATCACAGGAAGAATCACCCCTCTAAGATAGGAGTTCTGGGTTTTCTCTAAGATAATACCTCTGGCAGTTGAGTATATTATTCCCATAATTGTTGCACCTAATTCTCCGCTCACTTTAATAGTGTGATCTGTTGTATTTTGTTCAAGGAAAAGTTCTAAATTTTCAATAGTTAGATTAAATTCAATACCAAATTCTCCCTTAACCCCCATAAGTTCCTGATCTTTATTAATAGCTTCCAATACGACATTGAGCCTTACTGCTACGAGCTTATTTCCAAAGTCAAAACGGCTTTCTTGTGAAAGTCCGACTTTTGTTTGTTTAACGTCCTTTGGATTTGTCAGGTATGACTCTTCTGCAATAATTTTTGTTCTAAAAATATTAATGCAATTAATCTTTATTTTTGACGGATCAATTAAGCTCATGCTACAGTTTTTTGAGAAGCGGATTTATATGATGCCTTTTCAATCGGTTTAGTACACACGTTGTC